>JAFAHI010000626.1 GCA_019237325.1 Verrucomicrobiota bacterium
ACATCGACGCCCTGGATGCACGCCTGGTGCGCAACGGCTACAACGTGAAGAACCTGTGCGAGCTGCTCAATGCCAAGCCGCGCGAGATCAACGCCTTTATCCGCGGCCAACTGCCACCGGAACGCACGCAGCAGCTCAGCAGCCCGCTGCTCGCCGTCGGGGTGCCGCTTTGAATCGTTCTCGCTTAATGTGGGTCCCGGCCGATGTTGTCGGGCTGTTCTCAATTATTGTGGTCCCGTTCTCACCTAATGTGGGCCGGGACCATCGGATATTCTCAGCTAATCTGGGCCCGAAACGGCAGATGTTATTGGGCCAAGCCGTTTATGTTCTCGGGCCGCTACACCTAGGGCTCGAAGATTCAGGACTCGACCCGCAACAACCATCTTAATCTCCCTCGCTTTCGGACATTTTTCATTTCGGTGTTCACTTCGATCATCTTTTAAGTTTTCCTCTGAGGCGCGTGTGACTGTCCGCGTCCTAGAGATGTTGGTACGCTAGCGCGAACCCGGCGGACGCCTAACGGCGGTCAGACCGTACATGTAGGCCTTAATCTAGCGAAGCCCCAAATTTCGGCAAAGTAGGTGCTTCGAAACTGACTAAAACCGCATTGAAGCTCGACCAGAATTGCGCTTTTCCCACTTGACCACGCAGCTCGGTCCGATGTTCACCGGTTTTTCCGCAGGGTCTGGTCTTGAAGGACGCACAAAAGTTCGCAGTAACCTCATTATTGAACGAAGGGCGCCATTGACGATTTGGCGCTCACTGATTGGAACACTGCGGCGAGACGAGAATGAAGCGGTTATTGATGGGCTGGACCGGACGCGCCGTGTCCTTAGTTCCCCAGCATGCGATGCCAGAGTTCTCGAATTCCTGGATTTGATCGGACGACATCTGGATGGGATTTTTCATCACTGTCCACAATGCGACTTCAGGGCATCCGATCGTGGTGGGATCCTCGCCTGGGGTGGTCAGCGAGCCATCATAGCTGAAGCGGCGGTGATCTTGTGGGATCAGATCAACGAGATTGAATTCCACGGTTGACGGATGTGATTCGCTCGGCCCCTCGATGATGCCATCGTCTGGTTTGCCAGCCTCCACAAGCACTGCCACCACTGCAATCTGTCCAGCTTCGCTTTTGTGCACGAAGTGAAGTTCGAGCGGGAACCGCTTACCATTGATCGTATGCTCGCTGGGCGTGTGCGCGTGGATGTTGTAGAGGAGGTACTCAGTTTTGCCGATGGTGATGTAGTTGCCTTCGCCGTCGTTGATAAGGGTCTGATCGTTGTGGTCGAGCGTTACAACGTCCGCGACATTGTAGTGAAACACGAGATCGGGAAGCTTAGTGAGAACCGTGTTCGAAGTCACTATGTCAATTGGCGACTGACGCACGCCAAGCCCGCACAAGACCGGAAACAGAGTGCCCCAGAAGTCCGGGCCGGTGTTGTCGGAGTAGCTCCAACCCGGTTCCGTCGGGCATCCTGATCCGGCGGCAAGCACTATTGCAGGCGCCGTGCCTATCGCTAACGTAATCGCGCAAGCCATCAGAACCAGATTCCGCATGACCCTTCTCCTTTAGCTTTAGCAGATAAGACTGACTGTCTAAGCTAGAATCACAGTGCGATTACAAGCGCATTTTGCCATCGTGACATTTGAGCTAACAGCTATATCAACAACGTCAGATTGTCTCGTCGTACTGCCGTCAACGGAACTAACCGAGATTGTGCCTGCTTAGCCCGTACTGCACGAAACGGATTGGGTTAAATTCCAACAAAGGTACCAAAACTCTCACAGAAATGCGGTGAAATATCTCTATGGGACGCCCAGGAGCTGGGGCAATTTCCGGCGGTTGCTTTTAGAGCATGGAGACGAAATCAGGGCAACGATGATGGCCCGGAGTACACAGACGAACGAACCGGCTCGTTGCGCCACGCTTCTTCCACTGTTAGCGCGCCTGCCACCACCGCTCGCCCTACTGGAAGTAGGGGCGGCCGCTGGATTGTGTCTTCTTCCGGATGCATATGCCTATGATTAAGAGTACTGGGCAGATTGATGCAGGAATACACGCTAAGAAAAGGATGCCGATAGCGTAAGCGGCTGATTTTCCAATGATTTTCGCGTTCGGAGGCACCATAGCGGAAGAGTCGCTGGCAGAGCGTTTTCGGGTGTGGTTTTTTAGGACCAATCTGTTTCCCGGAAATCGTAGGAAAACCCCGCTGAACTCAGCGGTTTTCGCCAAAAGCATAGCGGCTGCATGTCGGCCTTAGCGTGTAAATTTCAACGATTCTGCCTGGTACCCTGACCTCAAGGAGGCCAAGGCGCTGCTCGACGAATTGAGCTGCTAGCCGACTTCGATTTCGATCAGGAAAGACCTCTATGATGTAAGGTAACGGCCAGCCGTCAGGCTTTCCTGATTCTTTCAATCACTTTTCACGGAGGAAGAAGTCATTGCGAATCTTATCCCTAATATTGATGGTAATGCTTTCTTGTTCGAGCGTGTACGCTGCGTGCTACCAAGATGCCTCAGGTAAGGTCACCTGTAACGGACAGGGGTATTCGGGAAATGCAGGTCAGTCATGGAGAAATTCTCATCAGCAACAGAACCAGTACGGGGTTACCACCACACAAACCAATCAAGGCGGGCAACTCAAGACCAAGAATGGTAAGGCCGTCTACAAGAGCCCCAATGGCAAAAACTGTTATAAGACTTCGCGCGGCTACGGCTGCCGTTGAGGCATAAGGCCGTAGTTCCTATAACTGTAACCTCTGATCGCGAGAAGCCTTGGCGCATGGGTCGGCGGTCTTCCGCAATCCCGACTGGATCAGCCGCATTGGGAGTGGTCGAACGATAATCGCGGTAGCGGCCAAGCAACCCGAGGTAGTTCTCAACACCAATCTCCTT
>JAFAHI010000669.1 GCA_019237325.1 Verrucomicrobiota bacterium
GATTTCGGTCGAGCCGGCTCGATAATAAGACGCCTACCTTCCTTGCGCATGATGGCGTCTTCTCCAGGTAGCTCGAATTCGCGTGGAATACGAACAGCTTGATTCCTGCCGTTCTTGAATAGTTTGACGCGTCGTCCGGATCCAGAAGGTCCTGGCATATGTCCAGCATATGACAATATGCGCAAAGTCGCAAGTTTAACAGTTACCACGGTTAACGTCCGACTCAGCTTGTCCCGCAAACTAACGAAAACAGGCCTGGATCCTCGGTCGCTAGGGAGGAACTGAAAAACCTGAAACCTCCAATGCTAAGCCGGCAGACGTGAGCTAGCGGGATTTGCCTGGCAAAATCGGACGAAGGTGTCGCTGGGTTCTCCCAGCGCGCCACTGGGCAACACCCAGAAAAAACCCCGCCGGACGTTCAGATTAGCGATTTGCAATATGCGCAGTTGTCCGGCGGTCACCTCATTCTTCACGCTCCAGCGGGATAGAAACAAGAAACCGAGGCAGTGAAGGGTCGCGGTTTTGATAGCCTCGACGTCTGCCATCACATATTGATAAGTCAGGCGTTTCAGCTGGATGCCGGCTTTGCGGAGGGCAGTTTCGGTTACGGCTCTGGTCCCGGAGCCGGCTTCCCGCCAGATTAACGGAATCCTATAAAGATCCTGAGGAACGGCTACCCCTGCTGCCAGGCGCTGATACTGCGCGTTGGACTTGTTGGTCCCGGCAACCAGCACCAACTCATCATCTACAAACTTTTCCAGCCTTAGCCCGGCGGCGCGCGGATTTCCCTCTACCAGGCCAAAGGGATAACTGGATTCCCTTACCGCTTCTAGTACCACTGCAGTGTTGTCGACCCTGAGTTCAATGCCGACATCCGGATAGACCCGGCAGAACTCTGCGATACAAGGAGGGATCACATGTGACGCGATGGTCAGGCTGGCGCCGAAACGCAGCTCGCCGCTAAGCTTTTGCTCCTGGTGAAAGGACGTCTCGATGCGCGCAAGCGTGTTCTGAACGTCTATCGCCAGGTTACGCAGCGTGTGACCGTGGCTGGTCAGCTTAACCCCGTGTGTGGACCGGGACAGCAACGGCTTGCCAATGACTTCCTCCAACCGGCGCAACTGTGCTGTCACTGCAGGTTGCGATAAATGCAACTGTTTCGCCGCGCTCGAGATCTTTCCGGTTTGAGCAACCGAGAGGAAGGATCGGAGAAGTCGAAGATCGAGGTCGTTCGGATTCATTTCGTAGAAACTCCGTGTTCAGGAGATCGGATAATGCACTATCAGCCAACCTGATAGCTCATCCAATTATATGATTATTTCGAGTCGGTAAAAAGAGCGACGTCATGCGCATGCAATGGCGCAGTTACCAGTTTTGGGGTGAAGTGGTTCTATCGATCGGCCTGGCCATCGGTAGTGCATTTCTAGCCACAATTTCACCCTTTGATCATTTGGGCGGCATTTCGCTCGCGTTGATTCTCGGAATGCTCATCAAAGCATTCTTTTTGAAGCGGAATTCGGAGTCGGGCGGTCTCGGCTTTTCCGCTAAGACCTTACTTCGAGTGGGTATCGTTTTGCTCGGGACTCGACTAGACTTTGCCGTTTTGGCGGAGGCAGGGCTTCAGGTTCTGCTATTTGACCTTTTTATGGTGGTTCTCGGGGTCCTGCTTATTAGCACGGTCTTGAAGTGGGCTGGCTTCGAACCGATCCTGGCGACGCTGGCTGCAGTAGGCAGCTCGATTTGCGGAGCGTCCGCGATTGCGGCGGCGGCTCCGGCCATCCGGGCAAACAAAGAAACCTCGGCGCTGGCCATCGTTGCCTGTACGTTGATCGGTACGATCGCAACGTTTCTAGTGATTCCTTTGCAGAGCGTCTTGTGTTTAGCTCCGAATAAATACGGCATCTTGGCGGGAGCAACCTTGCATGAAGTTGCTCAAGTAGCTGCTGCGCTGGCGCCAGTCTCCGGCGCTTTCCAGACAGGAATGGCAACTAAGTTGCTGAGGGTGGTTTTTCTGGTTCCGGTGGTCGCTCTGCTGCCGAGAATCTTGCCACATTCCCACCGAGTCCGCGCTGAAGCTGAAGACAGAAGCCAGGCTAGGCCCCAAGTTGTCCCATGGTACGTCGCCGGATTTCTGGGTACCGGGGTCCTTGTTACACTGGCTGGTTACTTGCCTTCGTTTTTGCACAACGCCGTTAACATGGCTACGGCTCAACTCGTGCAACCCACCAATGTTCTAATCGGGGCGTCAATGGCGGCGATAGGGCTTCAGGTCGATTTCGCCGTCCTGAAAAAGCAGGGAGCCAAACTGATTTTGACGGCTGGACTCGCTTGGTTAGCGCTGTTTACGATCGTTCTTACGCTCTGCTGGTTGTGGTAGAGCGAGTTTTAGGTTCTACGTTTTAAGTTCGAAGTTTTAAGTTAGAGCCCAATCATTTGCCAACTTAGAACCTAAAACTTAAAACCTATAACCTATAACCCCACATGCCGCTCACCGATCCACGACGCGGTTCACCGGCCGATTCAGCCGCTGGTCAGAACTCGGCTTGCATCTAGGAGCTTGTGCCCTATCGTCAGGCTCAATTTGTGAGCGGAAGGGCAGTGAAACGTCCTTTGTGGTTGCCAGAATGGTTGCAATCTAGTCTGGAGAACCCGTTGCTGGGGGTTGATCCCCAAAACCCCGTCTTTGGGCATCCCATCTATTGGCTTTGCCAGCTGGGCGGCTGGGGCAGTCTTTTCATGCTGATGGGAATCGCGTTCCTTAACGATCCATTTCCGCGCGGGCACGCGGTTCCCATGATAGACCAGTGCGTCTTTTGTGTTTCCGGGTTCATTTTCACGCACACGTTTCGAGCGCTATACCATTTGAGGAATTGGAAAGACCTGCTGGGAACTACCTTTGCCCCAAAAGTAGCGTTGAGTTGTCTGACCTTTGCGGTTGTAGAAACCATCGTTACCCATGCGACCGTCTTCAATTTCATGGGTGGACCCCTGGACACGAATCGTCCATTTTCGGGCCTCCTGATCATGGGGTCGATTCAGAACGCGGTTACTCTGGTCGCCTGGACTGCTCTTTATCTCGGATATCAATATCAGCGTGAGCTGCAAGAAGAGCGGATTAATCGCGTCCTGCTAGATGCGGAGCTTAAGGAAGCTCAGCTTCAGCGACTCAGGAGTCAGATTAATCCACACTTTCTCTTTAACAGCCTCAATACCATTCGGGCGATCGCTGGGGTAGACGCGGAATTAACTCGGGAGGCGGTTACGCAACTTGCAGAATTAATGCGTGCGGCTCTTGAGAGCTCCGAAGAAAAGGTGGTTACCTTCGATGAGGAGTTGCGGATTGTGCAGGCATACCTGGGCCTTGAACAGTTACGTCACCAGGACAGGCTGAGAATTGAAGCGTCTATTAATGAAGAGTTGCTAAGCGCGGTGGTTCCACCGTTGATTTGCCAGACGCTCATCGAGAACGCGCTGAAACATGGCGCACATTCCAGCAATCAAACCGGTACGGTGAGGTATGCATTGACCGGCGACCACAAGAGTGTCCGGTTTGAAGTGCGTAACCCAGGTTCTCTCAAGATGGCATCCCGCAATAATGGGACCGGATTAGTGAACGCTCAAAGACGGCTTCAGCTGATCTACGGGCGAAAAGCCGCCCTCAGTTTACGAATGACTGAGCCAGGCGAGGTGACCGCGCTCCTCGTGCTGCCTCGGGTTGTCGTTGTATCATGAAGGCATTGATTGTTGACGACGAACCTTGGGCACGTTTTGAGATGGAGCGATTGTTGGCTCCGTATAGCTGGCTGACCATCATCGGGCAAGCTGCCAGCGCTTCCGAAGCGATTGGCTATCTTGAGCGAGAAGACTTGGATGCAATCTTCCTCGACGTACAAATGCAAGATGGCGACGGGTTCTCCGTTTTGCCCAGTCTTCCTACCCCGGCGCCGAAGATTATTTTTACTACGGCTTATAGTAACTTTGCCGTCCGTGCGTTCGAGGTAAACGCGCTGGATTATCTGTTAAAGCCGATCGTGCCGGATCGGTTAGCTAAAGCGATGAGCAGACTGATGGAACCCGGCAAGGAACCTAGAGCCGAAGAAAATCTTCAGCCAGATGACCATATATTCGTTCAGGACGGAGGAGCTTGCTGGTTTGTCCCGGTGCGGACCATTCGACTACTCGAAGTAAACGGCGATTATACCAGAGTTTATTTTGGGCAACATGCGCCTTTGATTCATCGAACAGCCAGCGCTCTGGAGCATCGCCTGCCGGCGAACCTTTTTTTTCGAGCTAACCGGAAGCACATTGTAAACCTGGGCTTCGTCGAATCGGTAACGCCATGGTTTAGTCAAACGCTGAAGTTGACTCTTAAAGGAGGCGAAGAAGTAGAAATCTCGCGGCGAGCGACCCAGGCGTTACGGAAGAAGTTAAGCTTGTAGGTCTGGGCCGGTTCCGTCTTGCAAGTCGGGAGGGATCGCGTCCCCGCGATCCGTTGTCCCCGAAGCTAGAGCCGTCGAATAACGAAACTGCGCGCAAAGGTTAGGAACGGCTTCACGGCGCGCGAGGACGCGCGCCCTCCCGGACGTTCGGTGATCGCACGGTTCAGTTAACGTCGGCGCGTGCTGAAAGAGTACCCGTCTCGCACCGATGTGTCTCGAAACTTTCCTACCATTAAACACCCTCTGTAAACCGTTCATCGAACGGTGTTAGCTTTAGCTAACAGGATGAGCTATTAACGGCCCGGTTCAAAGACAGTGCAGGACGTAACTGTCGAGGAAGAGAGTCGCACTCTACTTGGGCATGGATGTTGAGTCAGCGCCGGATGGGCCTTTCCCGTCCGGCGCGTTACGTGTATCGCGTTCTTGACCCACCGCCCTCCTGACTCCTGGATTCTGGCTCCTGGCTCCTATTCCTGAACTCCTGGACTCCTGAACTCCTGAGCTCCTTCTTGCGTGGCGATGTGCTCCAATCGCAGGCGGTCCAACTTCTCGCCGGACAAATTGCACAGAAGATCTACCCGCCGGTAGATAAGCTGAGAGACCTTCCAGAAATGGTTGAAAGTATCTTTTTCGGACCCTGAAAAATGTTCGGGATCTGGAGTCGACCAATGAGCGATGATGGGATTTCCGGTCCAAGCCCATGGCGGCGTCTGGCCCTTGGCGTGCTCAGAACTGGTAATGATGAAATCGAGTGAGGTGTCTTTAAATTCGTCCCATGACTTAGGCCGGGCATCGGAGGCGTCGATCTTGTAAAGTTCCTTAAGTACCCGGACCACGTAGGGGTTTATGTTCTGCTCCGGATTTATGCCGGCGCTGAAAGGCGTAAATTTTCCGGTACCGAGTTTACGGATCAGATACTCCGCGAAAATGCTGCGGGCGCTGTTCCCCGAGCCGAGGAAGAGAATATTTAGAGAAGAAGGTGCCACGATGAACTCCGGTTGGGTGGATCTAGCTGCGGACAGATGCAGCAGTAGCGACCATATAGCGGAACAGGCGATCCGGAAAATGACAAATGACCGTCTGAAATGACAAATGACAGATGACAAATTGTGACCCTGCGGAGAAGCCTGTGCCCGGGTGGACCACGGCCAATCTGTCATTTGTCATCTGTCATACACACGCTGAGGTCAACCGGTTACAACGCCAACTGACTCCAGTACGTCACCTGATCGCGATGATTGGCGATGAATCTAACTGCGCCATCTTGAGAGACGACCACTGCAAGATATTCAGGATAACTGCGACAGAGCCGGTAAGCCGTGCGGTGCCGGGTTCCAGCGTGTTCGGCTGACTCTGGAATTGTGACGCTGGCCTCAAGATCCATGGCCCGATACACAATTTCGTTCTCAGTGCCTGGAACGCGGATTTCTACTCCGTAAGCGAGAACCATGAATTGCGGATCTAACAGCAAGCAACCGTCAACGGCGGCCATATCTGCTAACCACCCGGCGATATCCAGATAGCTTGACGAGAAGCTATAGGGGATCTCGTCATTCCATTTTAGAAACTCGAGCCAGCCAACGGACTGTTCGTCTTTTTTCTCTGCAATCGCGGTGAGCCGGGAGAATAGGTTATCCACCAAGCTCAGATATCCCGTCGACGATCCGTCGACCTCGACCCGATATTTTGCTGTCAGAGCACCGCCCGGCTCCAACAGTTGCTCTGAAAGGGGACGAGGTCCGATCACCAATGTGCCGCCCAGCCTGCGATCCCGGATTATTCGAATGATGCGTCTAAAGAAGCTGACATCGAGTATCTCCCGTAGATCGGCCCGAAATTTAACCCGGTCGTGTTGCTGAATTGCAGCGCTACTCTTGCCGTTTGCCGGCGTTTTCAAATGGCGTTGCATCCAATTGGTCGAGAAAACATTGAAAACATGTTCCTCGATCCGGCCGTTCATTAGTGTGGCCAGCCGTTCCGATCCGAGGTGAACCACCAGATTTCCTGGGGCACGAACATGGATAATCAGCCATTCCGGGATTGGGTGGATCATCCCTGGTAAATCGGTGTGCAGGTCACGCGACCATTCGCCGGTGTTGACCACAGCTGAAATTTGGAAACCGCGTCCCTCTGACCAATTTACGGCGAGAACCGATCGATAGAAAGTAACAGCAGGGCTAAGCCGGCGAATCTCTTGTT
>JAFAHI010000082.1 GCA_019237325.1 Verrucomicrobiota bacterium
CCCGCACTTCGAAAAAATGCTGTACGATCAGGCCCAGCTGGCAGTCGCCTTATTGGAAGCCTTCCAAATCTCTGAGGAGAGCGGGCTTGCGCAAACCGCACGTGAGACCTTGGGTTACATCAAGCGCGATCTTACGTCTCCTGAAGGCGGCTTCTATTCTGCAGAAGATGCCGATAGTTTGCCTACCGCCAAAGCAGATCACAAACGAGAAGGCGCCTTTTATGTCTGGACTGCTGACGAAATTAACGCGTGCCTGACGCCGGACGAAGCCATGGTGTTTCGCCGGGTGTTTGGAGTGGAAGAGCCAGGAAATGTTTCTGCTGCCAGTGATCCGCACGGCGAGTTGGCTGGTCAAAACGTTCTTTTTAGACAAAGCGAACCGGATTTGGTGGCCAAGCTGACAGGTAAATCGGTCGAGGTTATCGAACAGCTATTGGTATCAGCCCAGAAAAAATTGTTCGAGGTTCGTTCTCGCCGTCCCCGTCCGCATCGGGACGACAAAATTGTCACGGCTTGGAACGGGATGGCGATTTCGGCGTTCGCCAAGGCTTATCAGGTATTGGGCGAGGTAGAGCATCTGCAAGTGGCGCAACGAGCGGCCGATTTCATACAGCAGCACCTTTACCAAAAGCGTTTGCTACGCAGTTATCGTGAGGGTCCCAGCTCAGTTTTTGCTTTTGCCGAGGATTACGCGTTTCTGATCCAGGGTCTATTGGACCTGTACGAGGCAGACTTTGACACCCGATGGCTGTGTTGGGCCGGTGAACTCCAGGTGCAAATGGGGGCTTTGTTTGCGGATCCCAAAGGCGGCTATTTCAGCACCGAAGAAGGAGCGCCAGATATCTTGTTCCGCTTACGAGACGATCATGATGGAGCCGAGCCGGCCGCCAACTCCGTTGCCGCGATGAACTTGCTTCGGCTAGGTTGGATCTTTGATCGGACGGAGTTCCGGGATGCGACCGAGCGGATCATGACCAGCTCTGCTGCCATTCTTGAACGGAGCCCGGCTGCCATACCTCAGATGCTGGCGGCATTGTGCGGATTGTTAGCGGATCCAGTCCAAGTGGTGATCGCGACTCAGAACAAGAATAACGAGCCCCTGATCAGAGCGATCGGTCCTCTCTTTTTACCGGACAAAATCGTGCTCTGTGCCGATGCGGACGATCCCTGGCTATCTCAGCATGTGCCAGCGCTTAAGGGGATGGGACTGATCGATGACAAAGCCGCCGCCTACGTTTGCCAGCATTTCGCTTGTGAGCTGCCGGTCACTACGGCGGAGGAACTCCGAACTCGCCTGAAGCTCGTTCGGAATAGCAAATAGCAGATGCCAAATAGCAAATTGGTCCGTTGATAGCATGCCGGGGTTATTTGCGGCCGAATTTGCTATCTGCTATTTGCTATTTTCTATTCGCTAACGAGCTTCAGCGAATTAGCGCGCAAACTATGGATTCGCAGAACAACGTTCCTGCAATGGAAACAACCGAACGAGTAATGTTCTTTGATACGGATGCCGGCGGGGTGGTCCATAACATTGCTTACCTGCGGTTCATTGAGACTAACCGGTCATTCCTGGCTGAAAAGCTGGGCTGGAAACTCGGGGAAATGATGGAGGTGCAACAATGTCCGGTGGTTGTCCGCACCGAAATCGATTACCGCCGTCCCGCTCGTCTTTGGGATAGGCTGGTGGTCCGGGGCCAATTAGAGAAATTCGATCGATGCCGTTTCTGGTGCGCGTTCACGATCACGCGAGAAACCGATGACGAAAAATTGATTACCTGCCGGCAAATGCTCGTCGTGGTCAAACTCCCAGACATGAAAGTGATCCGACTACCGCAGCACTGGGAGACGGATTTCGGGCATCTGAAGACTTAGAGACTTGGCGGTTACAGCGCACGGTCGGCTTCGATGACGGACAGGACCTATGGGAACTGATAGGACTTATGTGTCTGTCGTCCTATGAGTCCTATTGGTCCCATAAGTCTTATCCGCGTGATCTCCAGCGCTTGGCGCGAGCACCAAGTGAGAATCGCGAACCTGGCCGCTAACCCTGCTTCGCCCCAACCAACCGCATCACCCAATCCGAGAAATCCATCGCTCCGGCTAACAACTCTTTGCCGAAGGAATTGAACGTCACATCACGACTGGCCAGAATCAGCATGAAGCTCAGAACAATAAAATTCATGAGATAGATCACCATCATGGAGAAGAAGGTTCCATGCTCGATCAGGTCGCTCTGTCCGTTCCAAAGCATCCAGAGGGTGAAGGTGATATGGAACATCCAGGTGAAACCGACGCATCCGAACAGCCAGCGGTGATAAGGCTCGAGATCGATAAACAACCCAAGGCCGCCGTAGATACCAAAGATAAGAACGCTGTAAATCGGACAAAAATAAGGAGCCAGTGCGATCCAAAAATTTGTCTTATCAGTCACGATATGGCCACCGTCGCGACCAATACGAAACTCGCGTACTTTGCCGCCCATCACCCAGACCCAGAGAGCATGGGTCAACTCGTGACCGAAGACGTACATCACCATCGGTTTGGGCAACCCCACAAAAGCGATTAGCCAAAGCACTGCCCCGAGAGAAAAGAACCAGAATTCTTCCGACACCCAGAATGCGTGTTTAATGGTGACTTGAGAGAAACTGCAGAAAAAGGCCCGGGTCAAGATCCAGGCGATGGGGAGCAGGAAGACTGCGATCAGCTGTTTTAGCCAGCGGACAGGGATAGCCAGCGGTTGTCTGGCCGGGGCTCGGGTCTGTTTGTACAGAGCGCTGCTCCGCAATTTACGCCGTTTCGTGCTCATAGAAACGCGCGGGATCCTGCATGGTAATTACAACGTGCGTCCAGAACGAAACAACGCGCTGGGTCGTTTGCGGGAGCCGCCTGCTGCAATGGGATAGAACTGCCCAACCGTAAAGCGGCTCCCCTCCAGGCTTGGGCGTATGATCCGTTCCCGTTCGTTCACGGCGCTCCCGGCGTTGACGGCGTTTCTCAAGCCCGTCCCATGTACGCGCCGGTACGGGTATCGACCCGAATCAGTTCACCTTCTTTGATGAACAAAGGTACCTGGATCATTTTGCCGGTCTCCAGCTTGGCCGCTTTTTGCACATTGGTAGCGCTATCGCCTCGCAGACCTTCCGGTGCTTCAACCACCTTTAATGAGACTGATGAGGGCAGCTCGACCTCAACCGCTTTCCCTTCCGCATAGAGCACATCCACGGCAAGATTCTCCGTCAAATACTCATTCGCGCTGGCTAACAGGTCCGCGTTCAAAGTCTCGGTTTCATAGGTCTCCGGATCCATGAAAACGAATCCGTCTTGTTCTTTGTAACTGTACTCCAGTTTGCGACGGTTAACGTCGACCAGTTCTACGGTTTCCGTCGAACTAAAGCGAACATTGGCGGATTTGCCGGTTCGAATGCTTCTCAGAGTAGCTTGCACGAAGGCCCGAAGATTGCCCGGGGTGCGATGTTGCACATCAAGAACGACTGTAATATCGCCATTGTAACGAAGAGCCATTCCTTTACGAAGATCGTTTGCTGCTGCCATAAAAATGATTGCCGGACGCTAAATTATCTTATCACTAGAAGACGGTAACAATTACAAAAGGTTCAACTTCGTCAAATCCTGTGAGTCAACAATGCCGACTGGACGGTTAGTGTCGTCGACTACCACCAAATCATCAATCCGATGTTGGGCCAGGACGTTGAGTACTTCAACCGCTAGACGATTCAGGCCGATCGTCACCGGGTGCCGGTTCATATATTGGGAGACCGGATCGCTGCTCATCGACGGGTTGTGTTCAAATGACCGGACAAAATCGCCGTGGGTAAAAATCCCGGCTAATTTTCCGTCTGAGCTCACGATTACAGCCAGACCGGCCCGCCGTTCATTCATCGTGTGTAACACGGCTAAGATTTCCGTCTCCGGCGGAACGATTGGCATCCGGTCTTCCGGGCGCATTACATCGGCAACCTTTTGCAGGAGCACTCTGCCTAACCGGCCGCCTGGATGGAATTTAGCAAAATCCTCTCTTTGGAACCCTCGTGCTTCGAGCAAGGCCATGGCCAAAGCGTCTCCCAAAGCGAGCATGACGGTGGTGCTAGAGGTCGGCGCGAGATTTAAAGGACATGCTTCCTGTTGGACGGAGCAATCCAAGACGATGTCACTGTGCCTGGCCAAGGTAGAAGACAGCACCCCCGTGAAAGCGATCAAACGCACATCAAAGCGTTTTAGGGCCGGCAGGATATTTAAGAGTTCCGAGGTCTCACCGCCGTAACTGAGAGCTAATACCGCGTCTCCCGCGCTAACGATACCGAGATCGCCGTGCAAAGCGTTCAGTGGGTTCAAGACCACGGCAGGAGATCCCGTGCTGGTCAAGGTGGCGGCAATTTTCTCGCCCACTTGACCTGATTTACCTACGCCCAAGACGATCACCTTCCGGCCGGCTTCTGTGGTTGTACGTAACAAATCGACCGCCTGGCTGAAGCGATCGTCGAGCCGATCAACCAAGCGTTTCAGTTCCTCGATCTCGAGATTAAGCACGAGTTTACCACGTTCGAGGTGAGTCATGGGGGCAAATAGCAAATAGTAGATCGCAAATAGCAAATAATTATTTTCCACCTTACCCGCCACACCAACCGCAGATGAACGCAGATTTACGCAGATAAGTATCAACCGCGAATGGATCCGCCTTCGTCCCTTGTTCCCGGAACTATGGCGGACAAGCTACGAATGGACGTGTCGGTCTTTTGCCGCGAAGCGGCTATAGAGAATAGCCCAGGGTGTCCAGCGCGAAATCCGCCCTGAAAGTGGCGGCCGAGGGATGTATTCACGGGCTGTTCGCGTGTTACTCTAGCGGGCGCTCCGATGTCGAGTGCCACTCACCGGGCGTTCCTTCTCGTGACGGACAACCCATCGCAAGGGAGGGATCGCGTCCCCGCGATCCGCGGTTCCCGGAGCCGCACGTGTTCTTCGGCCGAGCAAAGAAAATACATCTAGAGGCGTGGCACGTTTTCCCGGCGCACGGGGACGCGCGCCCTCCCCGAACTGCAGCCGC
>JAFAHI010000118.1 GCA_019237325.1 Verrucomicrobiota bacterium
CGCGGTTTCTTCTTTCACGATAGTTCCAGGCTCATGGTTAAAACTGCTGCGGACCTCAAAAACGACCCCGAATTTTTTGGCAAACTCGACCGCACGCGATTGCATGACTTTGGCTCCGAGGCTCGCCATCTCTAACATCTCGTCATACGAGATCTCGGAAATCTTGTGCGCGTTAGGCACAATGCGCGGGTCGCAGGTATAGACCCCTTTCACATCGGTGAAAATCTGGCAAAGATCCGCGTTGATAGCCGCGGCTAACGCGATCGCGGTCAGATCAGATCCACCTCTCCCCAGGGTTGTGATTTGGCCTTCCAGGCTTTCTCCCTGGAACCCGGCAACGATGACGATGTTCCCGGAATCCAGCGACAGATGGATACGTTTCGGAGAAATATTTGCGATTTTCGCTTTGGTATGGACTCCGTCGGTAACAATCCCGGCCTGCGCGCCGGTGAGCGAAGTGGCCTGTCCGCCTAGCCCGTTGATGGCCATCGCTGTCAAAGCGATCGTGGTTTGTTCACCGGTCGCGAGAAGGACATCCATCTCCCGCTCGCTCGGGTGCGGTGCTACCTCCTTCGCTAGTTTGATCAGGCTATCGGTCATTCCCGACATCGCCGAGACCACGACGACCACCTGGTTCCCTGCGTTTTGAGTCTCTAAAATTCTTTTCGCAACGTTCCGGATCCGCTCCGGATTTGCGACCGAAGTCCCCCCGTATTTCTGAACAATCAGGCTCATTACAAAACCGATTTTAAGATCCGCAGATTACTCAGATTACGCAGATTATTATCTCGGGTCGGAACTACTACCCACATGGAGAGGTTGTCCTGATAATAGGCTTTGCGTTTGTTACCGGCGCGCTCTGATCTGAGAAGAGAATCTGTGTAATCTGAGTAATCTGTGGGATTTCGATCCTCTGTATCTGCTCTCATGACAACAAGCGTAAAACTGACTCTTTATTCGCCTCCGCCTTCAGTGGAGCCGGACACCGATCAAGCACAGCGGCCACGTCCTTTAATCCATGGCCCGTTAGGGTCAAAACGATGTTGCTCTCGTCGGGCAGTTGAGCCAGCGGGCACGAGGCGCACCGGCGCGCTGGGTCCGCGCACTTCATAAATCCGGCAACCGAGGCTGCGCTGGCCGGCTCCGCAAAAACGCCTTCGTTGGCGGCCAACCAGCTTTGAGCGGCGAAAATCTCGTCGTCGGTGACAATATCAATCGCACCTCCCGACTCTTTAATCGCGGCTCTGGCCAACCCCCAACTCGCTGGGTTCCCGATGCGGATTGCTGATGCCGCCGTTTCCGGAGACGCAACCACCTGATCAAAGAAGATTGGAGCCGCGCCGGCAGCTTGAAAACCGAGCATGTGCGGTGTGCGGCTGACTCGGTTTAATTTCCGGTACTCGTGATAGCCTTTCCAATACGCCGTGATATTACCGGCGTTTCCGACCGGCAAGATATGAATGGCTGGAGCATCGCCGAGCTCATCGACGATCTCGAAAGCCGCCGTCTTCTGTCCTTCCAAACGATCGGGGTTAATAGAATTTACCACGGCGACAGTGGATTCCTGTTGGAGTTCGCGGACCACGTTCAGACAGGCATCGAAGTTGCCATCGATGGCGATGACGGTTGCACCGTAAATAAACGCCTGAGCGATCTTGCCCGCAGCGATCTTACCAGACGGCAACAAGACGGCACACCGCATACTCGCTCGGGCGGCGTAAGCGGCTGCAGAAGCGGATGTGTTCCCGGTTGAAGCGCATATCAAAGTCTTTGCGCCTCGCTGGGCAGCCAGGCTTACCGCGAGAGTCATTCCACGGTCTTTAAACGATCCGGTCGGGTTGGCCCCCTCGAACTTGAGGAAGACGCGGCAGCCTTTTCCCACGAGTGCAGCGAGTTTCCGCGACTCGATTAACGGAGTCGATCCCTCGCCCAAAGTGATGACTGGGGTCGCCTCGGTGACTGGCAGTAAGTTATGGTACCGGTCGATTACTCCAATAGACCGATCTGTTCTGGGATCTGCCGCGACGAAGCCCTGCGAAGTCGGGTTCATGATAAGATCCAGAGCAGGATTGCCGGGCCTTTTACGCAGGCAAGACGCTTTATCTCTTCCAGAGCCGCGCGCATCCGGCCAAAAGGTGCGTTGTGAATCATCAGGACAAGTGGGACTGCAGTCGCGTCATGAGTCTCGGGCTGGATCACAGACGAAATACCGATGTCGTGTGTTCCCAGGATCCCGGCAACCTGAGCCAAAACCCCGGGACGATCGTCCACGGTTAACCGTAAATAGAAACCTGAAACTAAATCGTCGATTGGCAGGCATTTCCCATACAGACCATGCGGCGTGAATCCGAAAGCTTTGCCTCCGGAATCGATCCAGATCGCGGCTTGAGCCAGGTCGCTAATCACGGCGCTTGCCGTTGGATCCTGGCCTGCGCCGCGTCCGTAAAACAGGGTGTCGCCAACGATGTCTCCTCGCACCATCAATGCATTAAAGACACCGTTGACTGGGGCGAGGACATGTCCTTGCGGCACCAAGGTCGGATTCACCCTGACCTCGATCGATGAATTTGAATCCGCCCGGATCGTTGCCACCAACTTAATCCGGTACCCAAGATCTTGGGCAAAACGGATATCGGCCGCCGAAACCTTTTCGATCCCCTCGACGTGAACTAACCGGCTATCCACCCAAAACCCGTAGGCCAACGACGCTAAAATGATCGCCTTATGGGCCGCATCCCAGCCATTGATATCCAAGGTCGGATCGGCTTCGGCGTACCCGTTCGCTTGCGCCTCTTGTAAAGCTTCCGGAAAATCGATGCCTGCCTCCGTCATACGGCTCAGAATGTAATTGCTGGTGCCGTTCAAAATCGCGTGGATCGCTTGCAAGTGGTTGCCGATGAACCCCTCCCGAATCGATTTGATGATCGGGATGCCTCCGGCGACTGCTGCCTCGAAAAAGACTGGCACATTCACGTCGGCGGCGAGCTCGAAGATCTGGGCGCCTTTTTCAGCAAGTAACGCTTTGTTTCCGGTGATCACCGGTTTCCCGGCCTTTAACGCTCGCTGGAAAAGGGCAAACGGCAGATCAATCCCACCAATCAACTCGACAACGATCCCCACGTTCGGGTCGTCAACGACGGTTTCCCAGCGATCCGAGAGGATCCCCGGGGCGGGTTGCACACTTCTGGGCGCGGACAAGTTACGGACAGCGATACGGCGAATTTCCAATTCCAAACCGACTCGCTCGGTCAAAAGCAGATTGTTTTGCATTAGCGACCGATAAACACCGGTTCCAACGGTGCCTAACCCGGCCAGACCAATCCCGATCTTTTGCATACGGAAGAGGCGCACCTTCGTGGAATGATGGGGACGTGTAAAGGGAGAACGTTTCTAGTGAGTTCAGGGGACGCCGTATCGATCAGTGACGCGCCTGGAGGGAGCCGCTTTGGATGGTACTCCGACAGACCCACGATATTTGTAGCGGCGCGTGCATTGACCGCAAATCTCGTTAAACAGGCGGCTCCCGCGAACGTCTCGACGGCTGTTAGGTTTGTTGGTGTGGCACGCGTATAACGAATCTTCGAACGAATGGTTCATAAACGATGCGTGCGGTAGTTTCCGGGAGCCGCCTGTTCAACACCATGTACGACCTTCCTCGCACTGGAAAGAATATCACTAGTTCTTTAGGGTTCGTTCCAAAGCGGGTCCCCTCCAGGCGTCGCCTTACTGATCACCATTCCCCAAATGGACTCCACCGAAAGATTCAGCGACCGCGTCGAAAACTACGCGAAGTTTCGACCTGATTATCCCGATGCCTTGATTCGATTTGTGCAGGAGCGATTGCCGGCCCCGGCAGCAATTGCGGATATCGGGTCGGGAACGGGGATTCTGTCTGATCAGTTGCTCGGGGCTGGCTATACCGTGTTTGGGGTCGAACCCAACGAACCGATGCGGCTAGAAGCTGAACGGCGGCTCGGGAGCCATCCACGTTTTCGCAGTGTGATTGGGACTGCCGAGGCTACAACGTTGGGTCCGAGCTCGGTCGGTGCGATAACCTGTGCTCAGTCTTTTCACTGGTTCGATCGGAAACGGTCTCGGGACGAGTTCGGGCGGATCTTGCGGCGGCCTAAACTGGTAATCCTGATCTGGAACGAGCGGGTCTCCGGAGACTTAATGGAGGAGTATGACCAGATTTTACAGGAATCAGCACCGGAATATCGCCGTGTAGGCCGGCGTAACGTGACTGATGCCGATATCGCGGATTTTGCCGCTCCGGATCCGGTTGAGCTGTTATATTTTGCTCATGGGCAACGTTTGGACCGCGAAGGGTTCATTGGGCGGGTGCTATCCTCATCCTACGTTCCAAATGTTGGGCAGCCTGGACACGAGCCGATCATGAACAAGATGCACGCGTTCTTTGACAAGCACGCTCAATCGGGTTGGATCGATTTTCCTTATCAGACCCGACTTTACTTGGCTCAGCTTAGTAACGGATAAAGCCAAGAAACAGGCGCTGATGTTTGCGGCGCCAATCATCGTTGTTTGTCTCTCGATACTGCGTTGTGTAACCCGTACTCGGTACTTGCTGGAAAATTCGGTAAACTCTCACGTGTTGATACGTCGCGTTTGGCGATTGCGAAACGTTGACCGGATCGTGGGCGGACTGACGGCCCTTTGATGTAGTTGCGGCTTGACCAACGCTTGTGCTGCTCGGGGAATGACCACTGTTCGTACTGCTAGCGGAGTGACCGCTGCTTGAGCCGCTACTAGCCGAACCGCCACCGCTGCTTGATCCGCCTGTGCCTTTGCCGCCCCCACCACCATGCGCATAAGCAACGTTCACCATCGAAAGAGCACTAACCGCAGCCACAAGGAGCATGCGCCTCAGAAACGCGTTTGCGTTCATCATAAGAGATACCTCCTGCAGCTACCATACCGCTGCTCGCGTGCGGTTCAAATGTGCGAGCATTGCAACTCGGGCCGAATCGAGTCTCTTTCTGGCAACTATGTACAGTCCTGGTCTTGCGCCTTCCGGGCAATTAACTTCGCGAACGGTGGCTCAATGTACTTCCGAGGAAGTAGCGACGGCGATGGTCCATTGTTTTCAAGGCTATCTGGTCCCGATGCGTTTAACCCCGGAAAGATACGAGACGCGTTGTCGCGCAGAGAATCTCGATCCATTTGCCAGCAAGATCTACTACAGCAAGGAAGTGCCTGCAGCGGTTGCGATGATCACTCGCCGCGGCTGGACTTCGCGATTGGCGGCTATGGCCGTTGCACCCGATTTTCGAAGGCGCGGAATAGGAAAAAACGTGATGAAGGTTGCGCTGGAAGAGGCTGTCCTTCGAAAAGATCGGACGATGTTACTGGAAGTATTCGAGCAGAACCCAGCTGCTGTCTCGCTTTACACCGGGCTTGGTTTCCGTCCCCTTCGCAAGCTTTTCGGGTACGACTTTGATCCGCATGGCAGCAAGCGCGCTGCTGACCGGGAGCCGCTTCAGGAAATCGACCCGGCCATCATCGCGCGACACATTTCGGCAGAAGGGGACCAGGATTTGCCATGGATGCTCATGCCTGAGACCTTGGCGGCAGCGACGCGGCCGTTTCAGGGTCTGCATCTTAACGAGACTGCTTTTGCGCTCGTCGCCGATCCTAACCCCAAAATTGAAAAGGTGGTCATCCGAGCGCTTCTGGTCAGGAAGGCACACCGGAGGCAAAGGTGGGGATCGAGAATCTTAGAAGCTTTGGAAGCACATTTTGCGGATCGGCCATTAACCGTTCAGGCTCTGGTGCCAGAAAATATGGCGCCGGACTTTTTCCACAGAGCCGGCAGGCGCCGGCAGGCTCTCAACCAGTTGGAAATGAAGATCGAACTTTAGCCGCGGACATGAAATTCCGATCCTTTCACGCTGGCTTCAACAGCTGCAGAACCCGATCGACTTCATCCTCAGTATTGTAGAAATGCGGGCTGAACCGCAGGTACTGCGTTCCTTGTCGGTCTTGCCGCAGAGAGCAAACTACACGGTTTTCCGACAATTGTTTGAACAAGGAAGGGATGTCGCGAGTGGTATGAATGACAGTAATGATACCGGAAAAATGTGCGGGACTGTCGTTCTCTCCTAGCCGTCTGAATCCGAGTTCTACCAGTCCGGAAACCAATCGGCTTCTGATCGAGAGGATACGTTCCGCGATCTTATCGATGCCGGCTTCTAGCAAGAGATCGATGGCAGCATTCATCCCGGCAATTCCAGGGAGATTGAGAACGCCCGGTTCATAGCGTTGAGCGCCTTCTACAAACTCGATCTGGTTTTGTGCGACAAAGTCCGGAGCCTTGATGTTCCAAGCTCCAAGGAGGGTGGGGCGGCAAATCTCGAACAATTCCTTTCGCACGTAAACTACCCCGACTGCGAGCGGTCCAAGTAACCATTTGTGCGCGTCGGCGCTGAGGAAATCCACATACTCAACCGTGGTTGGGAATGCGCCCAGCGTCTGGATTGCGTCGAGGCAAAACAGGATGCCCCGTTCTCGCAATAGTTTGCCAATTGCGGTGATATCGATGCGAAAGCCGGAAACAAAGTTGCAGGAGGCAAGCGCAACAAGCTTGGTTCTGGGTGTGAGCACTCGCTGCAGAGTCTCGATAGTCAGTTCTCCCACTTGAGGCGGCTCAATGAACCGGATTTGTACGCCTTTATCCCGCAAGTTTATCCACGGATAAACGTTGGCTGGATAGTCATCCAAATAGCAGACGACCTCGTCGCCAGGCGCCCACGTAATGCCGTTCGCTATCAGACTGAGACCTAAAGAAGTCGGTCCCAAGAGCGCAATTTCATCCGGGGACGCGTTAATGAGGCGAGCCGCTGAGTCCCGAGTCCGCTGAATCAAGGCGAGCGTCTCAGAATAATCGCGAAACTCTTCCGAACATCTTTTTATCAGCAAACGCATCGCTTCCGCGACAGGCCCTGGCATTATAGTGACCGCAGCATGCGCCATGAAAATCCGAGATTTGGTGATGGGAAAGAGCCGTTGGCGCAGCTCGGTATCCGACAGTAAGGAAGTAAGCAAATCCATTAGACCAAAGTTTACCGCGAATGAATCCGACCTCGCCAGTTTTAGTACCAACTAGCCCTCGAGACCCTCTGCTTCGTCGGACAGGCTATCAATAAACGCGAATAATAACCGACCTCAATCAAGCATAGAAATCCGTCGATAAGAAGAGCGACCCACGAGACTGAAAGACGGGTGGCACGCAGCGTCAGCACTCAGTCGGTCAGAAATCAGTTTTTGTAGTGCTGGCATGGTTTATCGCCTTCCGAACTGATTACTGACACACTGATTACTGATTACTGATTACTTTTTTGCCACCCCTGCCCTCGAGTGAAACCACCAGACACACCACAGGCCAAGGACGCT
The DNA here is from genome assembly GCA_019237325.1 of Verrucomicrobiota bacterium. GTDB lineage: Bacteria > Verrucomicrobiota > Verrucomicrobiia > Chthoniobacterales > JAFAMB01 > JAFAVN01. The sequence goes on from JAFAHI010000118.1 coordinate 7,411, forward strand.
GCCCTGGCTGTCCGCTCGACCCTGGCCCTGGAGCCGGTCGAGATTGCCGGTTTTTGACTAGGCTTTGTCATTATGTGTTTTCGGTGACGACCTCGGATCAGCAGAAGTTTGTTGTGCGGATCGCAACTCCTCCGACGAAGCGGCTCTTGGAAGGTGGCGTGTACTGGAATCAGCTTTTGCGGCCGCTTGGGGTGCCATTACCGAGGCTAATAGCGACCAGTCTGGAGCCGTTGGAAACCCAATTTCCTTTTGTCGTATTGGAACAGCTTCCGGGTGCGGATCTGTTTCAGATTTATCAAAGCTTAACCTCGAGCCAGAAGCTCGAGATTGTCGGCGAGCTGGTACGAATTCAGAAGATAGTGTCGGCGCTTCCTGAGGGCGGCGGCTTCGGTTTTGCGTCCTCGTACTCGGAGCCACCTGCGTATCGCACTTGGAAGGCTGCGATTCTAGGAATCGTAGAGAAGGCGCAACAACGCATGAGCTACGATCATCCAGGCGTCACGTATTTAGCTCGGGTTAAGAACGTCCTTAGCCGTTGCGAAGACTACTTCGCAGCGGTCCGGCGGGTTCCCTTTCTCGACGATACCACGACTAAGAACGTATTGGTGGATGAAGGCCGTCTCACCGGTGTGGTTGATGTCGATCAACTTTTTTTTGGTGATTCGCTGTTAACCATTGGCCTCACTCGAACATCCTTACTCGCTGCCGGATTCGATATCGACTACATCGAGCATTGGATGAATCAACTGAAATTCGACCAGCAGCAGCGACAGGTTGTAGACGCTTATAGCGCGTTGTTTTGCGTCGATTTCATGAGTGAGTTGGGACAGCGTTTTAACCAAGAGAACCAGCCAGAGATTGATCTCGAGAAGTTCGCCCGGTTAGAGTCGATCTTTGAAACGCTGGCGGGATGAGTGAATTTACGGTAGGGACGAGCTGGAGCTCGTCCCTACCGCATACATCCGCGGCGTTAAAGCCCATGCAAGGCGATTCAACCAGGGTTACACCGAGGCTCATCTTGTTCGATATCGGCGGCGTCATCATTGATCTCGATTTTCGGGATGCGCGGATGACGCTCGAGTCAGAATATCTGATGGATCCGGAAACGTTCGTGGCCTTAACCAGGTCCGGTTACCAAAGTGAGATTCTTTCGGTGACCGAGAAGGTTATGATCGGTGCGATCGGGGGTGAAGAATATCTGGCTGCATTTCAGCGAGGCTGTAAACGTCCGGTTCCCCTAGAGACCGTTCAGCGACTTCGGGAGAGCATGCTTGGCCCCGAACGACCCGAGATGTTGGAGTTGCTGGGTCAATTAAAGCAAAGAGTCCCGATTGCCGCGTTCACCAACACAATGGCGCTTCACTGGAGCCTGCTCATGGATCCGAAGATCTATACCTTTCCGCGGTTGTTCGATCAGATTTTTGCTTCGCATTTGATAGGGGAGGCGAAACCGAGGCCGCAGGCTTTTACCAAAGTATTGAATGCTCTCGGTCTAGGTCCGGAAGAGGTGATTTTTATCGATGATTCCGAGCTGAACGTTGTAGGCGCTGCTCAAGTCGGCATGAAGGCAATTGTCTTCAGGGATGCCGGCACTCTACGTTCCGAATTAGGAAAATACATGGATCTCTAGCGTTCACGGTCGTTCCCGGCGCTCCCTGCACTTCCCCGTTCCCCTTCCTCGATCAGCTTCCAAAAGCCGTTGCTTTGTTCCAACTGTTCATCCTCGGCCAAAGGCAGCTTCGATCGGAACAGAAAATCGCCAATCGTGTTCTTGTGAAGGACCCGATGGACCAGGATACCCTCGACTGTGCGAGCGAAGTAGATGCGATAATCGCTGGCTCGGTACCGGTAGAGTTTTTTACCTTCTCGTTCAATGACGCCAAAGGATTTCGAATCCAGATGATCGAGATTTTCCGGCAAAAACTGAAACTCAGCCAATAATTCCAGCTGTAGCTTTTTCGGAATCTTAGCCATCTCCGCCGCGCTGATCTCGTTAAAAACAATCTGGTACATGGCGTCTGGGAAAGGTAGCACAGCTAAGGTTATAAGTTTTAGGTTTTAAGTTCTACGTTTTAGGTTGTTCCATACGAGCGAACCCTTCCGCGGCCGCGGTGAGGGAGCGTTATCTCTGAGCTTTTCATTCAACGATGGTCTTGCCGGCTGCGGCCAAACGCTGCCCGAGTTTTCTTCGTTGGTTGCCGTACCAAATCGACCAACCCAGCAGCCCAAAATAGATGCCGTAGCTGATTATCGGTGAAACGAGGAGGAACTGCCCGATTGGCACGGTAAACGCCAAAATGATCTTCAGTGTTGCTTCGACCAGGAGGCCGACGCCCCATACCGTGGTCATCAGGTAAAAAGTGGAACGGAAACCAGGAATCGACCAACCAGAAGTAAACTCCTCCTCGCTCATCCCCGGGTTGGCGACTGTCGATTTGGCGAGGTAGAAGACCAAAGGTTTCGGGCAGAGTAAGGATCCCAGGAAAACCAGACCGAAGATTCCAGTGATAAACGATTCGCGAACCAAGAGTAAGCGCGGGCTGCCGCCTAGGAGAGTAGCGACCAACGACAACTCGATCCCGGCGATCACCAATAGGCTGAGGGCGTCGAGTTTCCGGCTCCAAATCAGTTGTCCGACACTCCAAAGAATAGGCGGTGCTGATGACAGCACGAGCGCCGCGGTTTCTGACATGTGCCCGGCGGCCAATTGATAGACCAGGAATGGCCCGCCCAAGTTAACCAAGAAATCTAGCACGACGAAGAATTTGTCCATGGGCGGAACGAAAAAGGCAAAGGAAGAATACCGATTTGGCCCTCTTATGATCGTATATTTTTAAATGCAATCACTCTTGTGCGAATGACGTTCAAGCGCCGTTCGATGGCGTACACCGGGCCGTCGCCTTCTCTTTCCGACTTGCGTGAGAATTTGTCATTTGCCATTTGTCATCTGTCATTTCTCTTTTCCTCATGCGTCTCTCCCTGCTGCTAAGCCTATTCCTGGCAATACCTGCTTTTGCTCAATTGAAATGGGATACCATGGAGCAAAGCCTCAAAGCGAAACCGGGTGACCGTGAGGTTGTGGCCACTTATCGGTTCACCAACACCGGAACAACTCCAATTACGATCGACAATGTCCATACCTCTTGCGGATGCACGACGGCGGCTTTGACGAAAAATGAGTATGCGCCTGGGGAATCCGGACAAATCGTGGCCCGGATGGACATCGGCAGCAGAACCGGACATCAGGAAAAGTCGATCTTGGTGACCACGAAGCAGAGTCCGAAAACACCCACGATATTGCGGCTGATAGCCGATATTCCCGAGCCGCTGGTGATGAAACCCACGTTCGTGATGTGGGGGGTGGGAGAAAGTCCTAAACCAAAGACTATCGATATCAAAGTCACTGATGGATTTCCGATTAAATTGCTAAAAGTCGATTCCGATAATCCGGATATCAAAGTGGAAGTAAGCGAAGTTCATCCCGGTGTGGAGCTCGAGGTCCACGTAACCCCAAAAGATACCTCACGCCCGGAGATGGCCACTTTGTTAATTAGGACCGATTATCCGTCCGACAACCCGCAAACCTATTACGCTTACGCCAAGGTCAAATGACGGCCTTGCGGCAGGCCGGATTGATCTTGTTGATCGCGGTGGGGTTGGCAGGTGTGACCGCCGCGGTTCACCCAAAACGACCCTCGTTCTTAGCCCCCCCTCGAGATCCGAATGAGGTGACGCTGGCTCAGACAAAACCATGGGCGGGAAACATTTTATGGGTGGACGCGCGTTCTGAATCGGAGTTTGCCACGGAGCATATTCCGGATGCCGTTTGTTTAAACTTTGAGAATTGGAACGAACAGTTTCCCAAGTTTCTCGACCGCTATAATCCGGGTCAACGAGTCGTCGTATACTGCAGCGCAACGTCGTGTCAATTGAGTCGCGAGATCGCAGCTAAACTAAAGGCTAGCGGAGTTGACGATGCTTATTTTCTAGAGGGAGGCTGGGAAACCTGGAAACTGCAGGACCGCCCATGAGCACGGTAACCCAATCGATTGGCGGCCGGCCGATCTTGCGCATTGGCCGCTTACTACTGCGGGTCTCAATTGCCGCTCTCTTCTTGTTCGCTGCCATTGCCAAGTTGGTCGATCCAAGCTCGTTTGCTCAGCAAATCGCGAATTATCAGCTGACGCCGTGGCCGGCGACCGCCGTGCTATCTGTTTTCCTTCCTGCGTTGGAGTTGTGCGTGGGAATTAGTCTGCTGCTCGGGCGATGGGAGAGCGGAGCGTTGGTGTGGGTGGCGGTTTTGTTGACGATATTTTCCGGTGCTTTGCTCAGCGCCATCGTTCGCGGTTTGAGCATTGATTGCGGTTGTTTCGGGCGATCAATTGAAAACACCGGGACGCTCTGGCCATTGATTCGGAACCTGGCGTTGCTAGCGATTACCGGGTTCCTTTGGTTTTCGCGACCTCGGGAGAGGTCGTCACAATAAACAAAGTCACAAAGGTCACGAAGACAGAGAGTGATACGGCATAACCCAGATCGGGGAGCCGCATTGGCAATCTGTGGCGCTTACATTCGGAAAAGGTCTAGCGCACGAGTCGCTGGTCGTTGTGTTTGCCGCGGCTCCGTGTTGACGTGGCGCAATGGAAGTTCTCACGTCCCGGTGTCAAACAGCCTGCACCCCGGGGCGTCGCGTCCCTCCGAACGCCATACCTGCAACCAGTAACAGCGCCGACCTGCGGGTAAGCTACGCCGCCGAATGAAACGCCCCGCTCTGAGTCGCGCACCGTCACGCTCTGTCTTCGTGACCTTTGCGGCCTTTGTTTATTGTGATCGGCTTCCAGCAGTTTTGATCTTTTCCTAGCGAATCAGCCGATTTTTATTTGTCATCGGTCGTTTGTCATTTGTCATTCTCCCGCATGAATCCTCCCTGTCGCTGTTGGGCTGAAATCGACCTTGGCGGTTTGGCGTCGAATCTGGCGCAGCTAAAGCAACGAGTTTCTGCCGGAGTGCAGCTTGCAGCGGTGATTAAGGCAGATGCTTACGGCCACGGTTTGCAGCCGGTAGCCGCTGCTCTAAAGAATCAAGTCGACTTCTTGGCAGTGGCAAACGCTGCTGAAGCCGAAGATATCAGGGGGGCTGGTGTTAAGACCCCCGTCATGATTCTCGGTCCCGCTATTTCCGAGGAACTACCCATCATTGTTCGGGAGCGGTTTATCCCAACTCTTTCGACCGCAGAGGAGGGGCGGCGCCTGGCTGAGCTGGTGACGGGCCCACCTTTGGATGTTCACTTTGTATTCGATACCGGCATGGGCCGGATCGGCCTCTGGAGTGGAGAGGCCGCTGAAGAATTTCGCCAGCTAGCTCAGCTACCTCAGATACGGGTTACCGCCCTTTCTTCGCACCTTCCGGTTGCCGACGAGGACTGCGAATACACGGCGGATCAAATCGACCGGTTTCGTCGAGAGGCTCTAGAGCTTTCCGGGGCCCTGCCCGGGACGATCCTCAATAGTGCCGGAGTCCTGCGTTTTGGTGCTACTGCGCGGCCAAAAGATGTTGTGAGGACCGGGCTGGCTCTGTATGGGATTTGCCCACTGCCGGAATTTCAGTCGCTCTTTCGTCCGGTCTTATGTTTGAAGACCAGGGTGGTTCTGGTGCGAACCCTGCAGGCCGGCAGAACCGTGAGTTATGGGCGGACTTTTACGACGAGTCGTGAAACCAAGGTAGCGACTCTTGCAGCCGGTTACGGCGACGGCTATCCCCGCCATTTATCGAATGTCGGGGCTGAGGTGCTAGTCCAGGGACGCCGTTGTCCGGTTCTAGGCAGAGTTACTATGGATCAAACCTTGGTCGATCTGTCTGGGTTGCCGGAGGTGAACGCAGGCGACGAAGTTGTGCTCATCGGCCGGCAAGGAAACGAAGAGATCCTGGCCTCCGAGCTTGCGCAGAAGTCCGGAACCATCGCTTGGGAGATTTTTACCGGACTCACCAAGCGCGTGGTGAGGGTGTACCGGTGAACGGTTCACCGTTCGCTGTTCACGGTTTGCCGTTGGCGGTTGACCCATAAGTCCCATGGGTCCCATCCGCTGCGCTTCCTTGACGCTATTACCGCGGAACAGACCGTGACACGACAATCCACGCATCTTTCCCCGAAAATCTGGTTGACGCCCGCGGCTAATGAGATTGATTCTCAACAACAGACCATGAACGGCGAGCTAACCGTCCCTTATGTCCGTAACGAACGCCAGGAAAAATCGGCGTTCCGTTTACCGATCTGGTTCCTTATCGCGTCGGGGCTGGTCGTTGCCTCGGTATTCGTGTGGCAGGGGGTCACCGCCCATGGCGCTCCGGACCCGACCGTTTCGAATACCAATCGTATCTCTGGGATCTTTGACATTGGCGTCCTGGTATTTCGGGAAGGATTGGAATGTATCCTAGTCCTTTCCGCGATCATGGCGAACATGGTCGGCGAGCGCGAATCGCATCGCAAGCCCGTTGCCACCGGAGCGGGTATCGGGTTTCTGGTCACCATCGTTACTTGGTTTGTTGCGGTTGGCATCATTAACGACCTGAATCAAAGCATCCCCGCACTTGATCTGCAGGCTGCTACCGGGTTGCTGGCGGTGATTGTGCTCCTGGTGGTGATGAATTGGTTCTTTCACAAGGTGTATTGGGGAGGATGGATTTGTTTCCATAACCGCCGGAAGCGTGACCTCCAAGACGGCGCTAAGAACGCTCAAATTACAAAGCGCAGCTTGCTCTGGGGTCTCGGACTTCTCGGGTTTTCCTCGTTGTATCGGGAAGGATTTGAGGTCGTTCTCTTTTTGCAGAGCTATTACCTGAAGATGGGGTGGAAACCGGTCCTTTTTGGATCGGTGCTTGGACTGATCTTCTCAGGCTTGGTTGGTGTACTGACCTTTGTTGCCCATCGCAGGCTTCCCTACCGGAAGATGCTGGTGTTGACCGGGACTCTTCTAGGCGTGGTGCTGCTGGTGATGGTAGGAGAACAAGCGCAGGAAATGCAGCTCGCGCATTGGATCCCAACCACAAAGATCGAATGGCTCAGCGGTATTCCGGATTGGGCTGGAGTCTGGTTCTCGGTTTACCCGACGGTTGAGACCCTGGTAGCGCAATTTCTAGCGGCTCTTGTTGTGGTCGGTTCTTATTTCTTAGCCCGACGGGGTGGGGGAGAAGAAGCGGCAGCGGCAGCTAAAGCCTAGGAGCCAGGCGGCGACGTTAATCGTTCTCGTACTCGTCGTCGTCCTCGTCCTCG
>JAFAHI010000303.1 GCA_019237325.1 Verrucomicrobiota bacterium
GCGCAATTCCTGGTTACCAATCTGACCGACACTGCGGGCGGTTCTTCAGAGAGCCCTCCCGGGAGCGGACCTGATTTCAAAATCGTGGCCAGTATTTTCTACTCCAAACATGTTTTCGGCAACGATCTATTCCGCACCGGTTTTACGCTGAACTATGAAAATTCGGAGTTGGATAACACGAATGATGGGCACGGAACCATTCCGGCAGGCGACGCCGCCTTGACTGCACCCGGCTATGTCCATTTGGTCGGCAGCTGGACCACGGTTGATTGGCAAATTTCCTATGAATTCGGGCCGCTTGCTGTGGTCACTCCGGAAACGCCGAAACCTGGCTACGATAAAGAAGGAAAGAGAATCATCGGCGAAAAGGCGATTGCGCCCGCACCCGAAGGTCATGGTTGGACTTGGCGACGCTTGCTGGACAATACGACCTTCACCTTTGGTATTAAGAACCTCTCTGACGCTCACCCGCCACTGGCGTTTGTCGGCAACGGTGCCTATCAAGGATACGATACCTTAGCCGCGAATCCGGTTCAAAGGTTCTTCTATGGGCAAATCGAAAAGAAATTCTGAGTTTCTGTCGGCACGATGTCAGAGCAGACTGTTGAAATAGCGGCTCCGTAGGAGCGAGATTTTTGTAGCTGCCGACACTATGAACTGGTTCAGCTCCGTAGGAGCGATATCTGGTTTGGAGCGTAGGTTAGTTATAGCCACATTCTATTTAGATGCCGCTCCTAACGGAGCTGGCCGCGTGGATGTTGCCGTGGCTATAAAGATTTCGCTCCTCCGGAGCTGTCCATCCGCTATCGTGAGTCAAAGCATTCGGATCATCCTCGCGTTGTTCAACACCTGATTTGGCCCCACTATTACCGGTGCCGGCATTTGCTAGCGATATTCTATTACCGAATAGAGCAAAGTGGTCCTATTTTTATTTCAAAGAGTGGTCCTACCGTAACTCCACTGCTTGCTTTATGAGTTCAGCGGAGTAGGCCTAAGCCGGCAAGCTTGATCGTGGCTATCGTAAAATCCTGCTCTTTGATGAAGCGATCTGGTTTGTCCGGCTGGGCTATTTCCATTCCCGGCTACTACGTTAGTTATCACAATCGATCTCTTAGATTTAGGCCTTCAGGATGGCGGCGAGTTTGCTCATTCCGTCTTGGATTTTTTTTCGATTGACGCCGCCATAACCTAGAATCAGGCCTTGTCTGCGATGCTCCTCTAGGTAGCAAATCGATAGTGGCACCGCGGAGATATCCACTTGAGCGGCTTTCTCCGCCACAACCGTATCTTGGAAACCTTCCGGCAATAGTAAGACGAGATAAGTCCCAGCGTTAGCGGTTAAAATCTCGAAAGTCGGTTCCAGTTGTTTCCGAATTTCCGCAACGAGCATGTCATGCCGTTCCAGGTAAAGCGTCCGCATGCGTCGTATATGCCGCTCTAGATGACCTTCCCGAATGAAGTCGGTTAGTACTTCCTGATGTAGTGGCGGCGGAAAAATATCCGATGTTTCCCGGACGCGTGAGAACGCCGGGATAAGATCATCGGGAATAATCAGGTAACCAATCCGAAGCGATGGGAACAGAACTTTGCTGAAGCTTCCGGCGTAAATAACTCTTTCATCTGTATCGAGGCCTTGCAGGGAAGCGATCGATCGTATGCCAAAGCGAAATTCGTTGTCATAGTCGTCTTCGACGATCCATGAACCATTGCGTGTGGCCCAATCCAGCAACAGAACCCGGCGAGTCGCACTCATGGTCATACCGAGCGGGAATTGGTGCGAGGGAGTGACGACGGCAACGCGTGCGTCGGGACATCGCTTAATACCTCGATTTACGTCCAGCCCTTCCTGATCTACCCGGACCGGTACGAGGCGAGCGCCGACGGCTGCAAACGCTCGGACGGCGCCAAGATAGCACGGTTCTTCGAGCCATACCGGATCGCCAGGATCCACCAAAACGCGCGCGGCGATATCGAGGGCTTGCTGAGAGCCAGTTACGATCATGATCTGGCCCGGATGACAACGCACTCCTCGGACCACACGCAGATATTCCGCAACGGCTTCCCGGCAAGCTAAGCGACCCATGGGGTCGCCATAGGCCATTAACTCTTTCTTAGTTTGGCGTGAATGCCGGATCAGGAGTCTCGACCAGATTGTTCTGGGGAAACGGTCGAGTGCCGGCAGACCCACCTGAAAAGCGCGAAATCCTCGCGGTATGGCCGGCGCCGATAAAAATTTCGTTCCTAATTTTGAAACCCTGCGCGGCCCGTGCTGCGCTTCCGATGGTAACCTTTGCAGTGCGTCACCTAGCGTTAGTTTGACCGCATGATCCGGGATAGATTTTGCGATGTAAGTCCCCGAGCCGACTGACCCTTCTAGATAGCCCTCGGCATGTAGCTGCTTAAACGCGCTCAATACGGTAATCCGAGAAACTTTTAACTCTGCGGCGAGTTGCCGGCTGGAGGGAACTTTTTGTCCGGGTCGCAACCGCCCGCCGATAATGGCAGACCGAAACCAATCGTACAATTGGATGTACATCGGCTTCGATGGGTCACCGTCGACGGGGATTGGCGGGAAGAAGCCGTCTTTCATTCTGGGGGAATGCTTATGTCGATTTTCCACGGAAGCGTGTTCTTGTCGAGCCAGTTCAGGGGTGGGTCGGTGGGCGAGGCTCCGAATCTTCCTGAAAGGGTGAGCAAGGTAGTTACGGTGGCGGGCTCTATAGTGGGCACTCCGAATGGTTGCCGAGCCGTGCCCGAACGCATGCTGGGGTGAATCGCGAATAGGAGCGCGGTTGAACAGAAACGTGATCCAATCCGATGGCCACATGATAGACACGGCTCGGCGGCGCAGTGGCCCAAGACGCAAAATCCACGTTCATTTGCTATGCTCCCTGGGAAGCCGCCACGGCCATTTGGGAGCCTCGCCCGCTACCAAATTTGTCGCCGTGTCCCTACTTAACGACTCCCGTCTCGGTTCGCCGGTTCTTCGCCCAGGCGGCTTCGTTGTGCCCTGGGTCTGCTGGCATTTCCATGCCGAAGCTTACGGTCTGAATTCGCGAACCGGACACGCCGAGGGTGATCAAACGATTTCTGGTGGCTTGAGCCCGTCGCTCGCCCAGTGCCCGATTGTATTCGTCGGTGCCACGCTCGTCGGTAAAACCGGCCAGGATGATATTGTTCGGCGCTCGCTTCAGAAAATCTGCGACCTGGCGCAGCTTGCCCTCTTCTGAAGACTGGATCTCCGAGCTGTCGTAAGCGAAGTAAACCGGCGGAAACTGGCTTCTCGATACGTTGCTACCGAAGAATGACGTTCCTTCTTGCCGTTCCGGTAGGGGACTTCCATTTACGGTGTCACCTTCAACTCCGGCGTATTCCTGTTTCTGCTGTGGGTGACAAGCGGTGAGGGCAGCGGCGAGGATGTAGAGTAGGACCGTTTTTTTATTCATGGTCGAGCGTGTTGAGTTAGTGGGACCAAGTCGGTTCTGAGATGCGTCCCAGGTCGCCGATAATTCGAGCCTCCTTGCCGCTGACCGTGTCAATGATAAAAAGACCGGATCCTCGGGCAAAGATTACGTGGCGTGAGTCGGGCCCCCAGGCGGGACGTTCGCCTTCCCCGGTTACAATCTTCGTGGCGCCAGACTCCAGATCTGTCATTGCCACCTCAAAGGAACCGCCGCTCCGGACGTTGAAGCAGACTTTTTTTCCGTCGGGCGACCAATTTGGCTCGGTACAATAGCCGAAACCGGTCGATATCGGCTGGCCGGAACCTCCGCCCGCCGAGACCCGATAGAGCTGCGGACCGCCGCGCTCGTCGGAAGAGTAGATAAGCTCGTTCCCATTTGGGGACCAGGTAGGCGACGAGTTAGCGGCGCGCGTGCGAGTGATTCGTCGCGGAGAATCTCCGTTGATCCCTGTGACATAGATATCCGGGTTTCCGTCCTTACTCATCGTGCAAGCAATCCGGGACTCATCGGGGGAGATAGAAGGGCCTGTATTGGTTCCAGGATATTTGATGATCCGGTTCCGGGCCCCGCTGGCTAGATCGACCAGATAAATGTCAGCATAGCCGCTCTGGTAGCCGGTGTAAGCCAGCTTGCGCCCATCGGGCGACAGGTTGGGACTGACACTGATTACGTTGTCGTGGGTTAGTTGGACAGCATTGGCTCCGTCGTAATCGGCTACATAGATCTCTTTGTGACCTGTCCGGTTGGCGACAAACGCGATTCGCGAGGTCGCTATCCCTTTCTGACCTGCAACCGTCTCGACCAAATCGTTGATGAACTGATGCACGGCTCGCCGGGTATCGCCGGAGTAACTCTTCTGGAGGACGACACTTCCGCTTTTCTCGGTGGCTTGGCCGGAAAAACCGCTTCCCGGCGCGGTCCCACTGACCGCGATGGTCGCACTCGCGCTATCTCCCAGCGAAAGAACGCCGGAAAGTCCGATATCATTTTTCAAGACCGCCGTAGCATTCGCGCCGGCTGAACCACCGATTTCTTTCACATCAATCACGACAGCGGTTCCCTTACGAATCGTGATAACCGGAGAATTCGAGCTCTGCGCAAGCGCCGAGCCAACCGAGAAAATAAGGAGAAAAATGGAGGCGAGCAGTCTCATGGTGCGACGGGGTGCCGCTCCTTTTAGCGAGATGGAGCTACATGTCAAATCTTGGGAGGAAGAAGAGGAGCTAGGAGGCGCATCGTACTCGTCCTCGTCCCTCGATTGGTAGGGCGAGGCTCCCGAAAGACCTTGCGATCCCAGCGAAGCAATGGACGATGGTCCTTTGACGAATTTTGTTACGCCTGAAAACGCGCCCAGCTGTGGCCCACTGCTACACCACGGCTCGGCGCGCTTTTCGTCCTAGCTCCACCAAACCTTACGCGAAACCAGCGGCTTCGCGATGCACGTACATTATTGGGGAGCCTCGCCCTACCAATCGAGGACGAGGACGACGACGAGTACGAGGACGATGAAGTAGCGACCACAACTACTAGCTCCTTCTCGCTTTACATGCAGCGTTCACCCTCGTTAGGGTGCAACCCGTTCATGGCTCCTCGCATTCGCACGGCGTTTGTGCTCGGCGCAGGGTTGGGTACCAGACTTCGGCCGTTAACCGATTTAGTTCCTAAGCCGCTGCTGCCGATATTCGGCAAACCAATT
>JAFAHI010000635.1 GCA_019237325.1 Verrucomicrobiota bacterium
AATCACCTCCCGGCTCTCTATCTTAAACCTTGCGTCTTTGGGTCTTGGCGCGGGTTTCTTTCTGTCTTCGTGTCCTTTGTGATCTTTCCGTATTGTGATTTGAGACGTTCTCGGACACCAATTCCGGCGTTTGGGACAACAACGACCGGCATGCTAAAATTCGCATCTACCTTACCTGAGGATGGTTCAGATACTTATGAAGACTTCAAAGTTACCACGAGAGCAGAATCCTTATCTGCTAACCGGCAGAGGCAGGAAGAAGCGGTGGTTTTTTCTACGAGCAAGGACAGCCAAACCCGAAAGCGAGGTTTGATCCCGGCAATGCAAGAGACGATTTCTGTTGCAAACAGCTCCGGTCGGGAGAGTCGTTCATCGGCAGACAGGGTCTGCAATACGCCGTGGGCATTTCGGCGGAGTCGGTTGGTGCTAAGGCGATCCATATGCAGCTTCTTACCATGCCGCCCGGCGGGCGCGCCTTTGTGCATAAGCACGCGACCCACGAGACTGCGATCTACGCGCTCAGCGGCACCTCGCACGTGTGGCACGGCGAGCGCCTTGAGCACCACGCGATCGTGAAAGCCGGGGATTTTTTCTACATCCCGGCCGACATACCGCACCTTCCGTGCAACCCTAGCGAGACCGAATCTGTCACAGCCACTATCGCTCGCACGGACCCCAACGAATAGGAAAGCGTCATCTTGCTGCCGGAGCTGGAAAGCATCCATCCGCGGACGGCGGGCAAAAAATAAGTTCATCGGTACAACGCGCCGATTACAAAGCTTGCGCAGATAATTGCGAGCACTTTGGTCTATTAGCACCGCGCAATCCGCTGGTGGTAGTGACGCTCGGTTTGTGTGCTCTTTTGCGTGTCTGCTGCGATCCTCTCAATGTTCGAGATGTATAACCCTTACCGAGGACTGGTTTAGGTCTCAAGTGCTCCATTGCGGACGGCGCTCGCACACTTGGGAAAACAACTCACTAACACCTGACAAATAAACAAGCTAGTGATCTTTGGCCATGAGAAACCGATTCGTCGCAGCTTCTTTGGTTTACTAGCGCTCGATAAACGTGAGCATAGAACGCCTTCTGAGCTAACTCTCGTCAATTTCCGATTGCCAACGCTCAAACTTGCGAAGGCCCCACTCGCGACTGCCCTAAAAAGGATGCACCCTCTTCGAGGACAAGTCGGTTAGCTTCCAAGTCGCCAATCAACACAGCATTTGAGAAGATTTTACAAGTATCATCGATGAAAACGTTGCCTCGAACTTTTCCGGCAAGTTTTAGAGATCGAGCCCTAACTTCTCCGTGAATGTCGGCGCTTGGTCCAAGAGTAAGTTCTCCTGCGGCAGCAATGTCGCCATTGAAAGTTAGATCGTTACTTCTGCTTATCGTACTATTCATTTGTGCTCTCTCCGCGTACGCCGTCTCAGACGCACGCTGTCAAAAATCGGTTACAGGTTCACCGCTCAAGGATTTGACGAACTTCCTCGCCTGATTTTCCGAGCTTCTTCTGAAGACCCCCAACCAACTCCTGGTCCTCCCCTTCCGCATATTTCAGCTCGTCCGTGAGTTGAGCGTATTTCTGTTTTATTTTGCGTTTCGCTTGATTCCGAGTCCCTCTGAATTGAAGCCTGTTCACACTAGCAGTTCGTGCCACAGCGCTAGATTGGCTGCGTGTGATGAAACGCCACGGCGGCAACACGCTCGTGAGCATCAACGACCACGGGTTCTTGATGACGAAAGGGCGGGTGCCATTAAATCAACAAGGGCTTATTGTTCGCCGACTCACTACGGAAACAGCTTAAGAAACTGATGCGGCTATCCCGCTTCAAATTTCCCGGTTTTTAGGACGCTACTTTATCAGAAACGAATAACGCTTAGCAGATGACGTCGATCGCCGATGACTATCGTTACGCCCGTCTCATCTAAAAACAGAAAGAATTCTTATGGATGATTGGCTCGCACAGCTGGAAGATCAAATTGGAAAATTTCCCCGAGAGGCGCTCCTTATTTCATTTTTGGTGGGCGCACTGCTACAAATCTGTGCTGGCCATGCTCTGCTCACTCGCTTGTTACTAAAGTTAGCGAGTCCCATTGTTGTTTCCTTTGCTGCTTGGGGACTATATCGGGCAGTCCCCAATCGTCGATTTTCGTGTACGTCTTTCGAGATGATTAAACCGGTCGCCAATCACCGAGAATGTCGAGTGGTACTTCGTTGAGCGGACAACAGTAGCACCGGTCGCTGCCATCTTCGTGGACCTTTAAACCAATGCGCTCAGCGGAGAAATCGACAATCACATCAGCGGAACCAAGTTGGGTATGAAGGCGGTCATCGTCATCATAAGTACCCCTCTGTTTTTCCCAGCGAAAGTCTGAAAGATCGATGGTTTTCATACTAGCGGTTCGCGCCCTTTGAGACTACTGGACTTGATCCGTGAAGGGAACCTTCGCCAACACTTATCGGCCGCAAGCGCTGAGGTAGAATGGACGAAAGCGACTATTTATGCGCATCACGCGACATAGGAACAAAACCAGAGTTTGTTTCCCTCCGAGTCCAAAAAGCCGCCAACCAAAAGCTTGTCTTCGTACAGCTTGACCGGATCGGATATGGTGACTGCTTTTTCTATTAACGTTTTTCCGTCTCCCTAGCGTCTTGCACTTGCAACGTAATCCGAGGGTTTGGATCTTCGGTAGGAGTGTGTTGGCGGATAATCAGCACCGAATCGCCGATTCGATAACCTACTTCGTCAGTTGCCTCGCGATCTTCTTCGAGTTGAAGGGTCTCTGAGTAGAATCGATTGGCTCGCGCGGTATCCGTTGCAGCCAGTGCGATTGCCTTGACTAACTGGATCCAAGGGGGAAGTTTTCATTTTTTGTTTTCGTATTATCTCACTTGTCCCCTACGAAACTACCTAGAGAGTTACACAGAATCCTGTTAGCAATGCGGTCTGATTCCAGTGCGAGGCTGTGGGCTGGAAGCGCAACGGGTAACTCTCGCGGGTCGATTCGCCGTCTAGCCACAAGCGGCCGAGGGCTGCCCGTATAATCAGCGCAATCTCACACCCAGGTCGGCCTAGCAGGGCGAATCAAAAGATGATGACTTCGACTATGCCAAGATTCGCGTATAGTCCACGGGCGCCTGAGGCATTCTCCGTCAATTCTCGGCGCCGCCGGAATTCGTTTTCCAGATCGAGGTTCGACGACCTTAGAGTAACTCCCGATGAATTCAAAGTTCCCGCTATTTCTGACTCGATGAGGTCCAGTGGATAGCTATCGGGAGCGCGAGCAATTCCTGATAAGGTCGGCTTACCACCGGAAAAACTAGTTTTAGACGTAAACTCATAGTAAGTCATAGGTCAGCTAGACATGGTCTATTGCTGGGGCCGTTGTTAACAGGTTCGTCTAGACAGGACACCGCCGGCTTGCGACGCCAAAGCCTCGAATAGGGCTCCCCGTGATTTGGTCTGCGGACACAATTGACTACTGTCTCTTTTGGAAATCGTCGAGCACCTGTTGCAGCCGTTTTTCCGGCACTCCTTCTTCAACGTTCACTTTCACGTAGGGCATCTCTGGATTGCCCTGAGTTTGTGGTGGTTCGGGAACCACTATTCCCGTGCTCTCCAAATGCCGGAGAAACTGCGGCAAAAGTTCATCTTTAACGTGGAAACAAGCAACGGACTCATGGGTGGCAGGAAGTAAGACGATCTCTCCGGGTTTCATAGGTTCTAAGGTTCGTTGAGTGATCGATGGTGGATCGTCGACCGGACTTGTCTGGTTCTTCCAAGCCGTAAACCAGATGCCAATTTCGAAGAGGAAGCCTTGGGATTCTATTAAAAGAAATGAGGATCGCGTTAATAAGCGCCGGCCATTTTAATTCGAAGATAAGACCAGCTATGCGCTTCGAATCGAATTTCCATCGGCCGGCAGTGTGGCTTCATTGCCGGGCCTAGCAGAAGCAAAAGCGCGGGGCCAGCGGGCGGCGATTCCCGCTGACCTCCTAATGGTAGTTTCTCAAACTCAAATTTCAGAACTGATAGCGGAGAAGTCGTTCTGTTGTTGGGCCGCTCACTTCCTCAACCATTTTTTTTAACTTCGTAGAGCGGCGGTCTCCGCGACTTTCGACGAGTTGGAAGCTTCGAGGGATTCGGTCTGAATTTGAATCTTCACGACACGCATCAAGTCGGAGCCGAGGAGATGCTGCTGCTGATTGACACGCATTGGGCCTCAGGCAAGCTTGATGAGCTACTTGCTCCGCTTTCGACTTTTTTTGTCCTCGCAGGCCGGTAACGAAGCCAAGGTACTTTGGCCCTGCTCGCTTTTGCTTTGCAGCGCGGCGCGAAGCTCTTCTGCTTTCGCCTTGGCGGCTTCCTGTGCGTATTGGCTCGCCGCATCGTGCGATTCCTGTTTTTCGATCGATTGCTTCTTCTTCATCGATTCCTTTGCCTCTGAATAGTTGGCTAGCACATTTGGTCTCTAGATAGTATCGTCTCTGGTTCGTTCCGCCTCTTCCTTCGCCTGCTTTTCCGCTTGTAAGGCATGTTCATACCAGCGGTATTTAAGGAAGCGAACCAGAAAGCAGGTTGCCTTAACGCATTCTTCCAAGACTTTTGCTCCAAAAACCCCGAAAAATCCTAAACCGGTGAAAAGGCCGAGTCCAATAGCAGCTGGCAACCCAATGGCATAGGTACCGGCTAAGTTGCCCAACAGGATAAATCGGGTATCTCCACCGCTCGCCAAAACCCCGTTTCCCAAGACACTGCTCAAGACTTTTGCCGGCTGACTCACCGCCATGATGAAGACTCCCCAGAAGGTCAAACGTAAGACATCTTCTCCCACCTTCGGGTAAAGCGATGGAAGGAGAAAACTGCAGCCGCCGTAGAGCAGACCAAGCACAACGGCCAGCATAACACCGAGACGGATCGTGAGCCAAGCATTCGCTTTGGCATTCGGCAATGATCCCTTGCCAAGTGCTTGCCCGATTACGGCGACAGCTGCCGGTGCTAAGCCGGCAGACATCACGATGAAGATATTTTCTAAAGAAAGAACGATTTGGCTGGCAGCCAGCGTCATGGTGCCAATGCGAGTTAACAGGACAGCATAGACAAACGTACTCATCCCCCAAAGCACCTCGGAAAGCGCGATCGGTCCGGTTAGGCCAAGCAGCCTACCCGCGGTGCTGCCTGTCTTCGAGCCCGGTAAAGGCCAAATCCAGCGCACCCCTTTTTTGCCGGCGTACAGAAACAAAATGAGCGCCAAACAGCGAGCGCTCTGGGAAAGCAGCGTGGCCCAACCCGCACCGGCTACGCCGAGAGAGGGAACGGGGCCAAAGCCGAGGACCAAGACAAAGCTGAGCAGGGTGTTCACCGCCACCGCCAGACCGGTTATGATCAAGGGAGTCTTGGGAGTGTTCAGCGAACGGAATACTGCGCTGGTTACGGCGCTTAAGATCATCGGAGCGATCGAGATCGAATACAGTTGAAAATAACTGGTTGCGCTTCCGATTAACTTCGAATCCGCTCCAACCGCCTGCAGTATGGGTTTAGAGAGTGTGTAGAATAAGACTGCTGTGAGTAAACCAAGAAGACCGGACAGGGTCTGACCGACAGAGGCAATTTCGGAGACTTCGGTAAGCTCTTTCCGACCAAAAGCGCGAGCGACCATCACCCCTGCGCCGACTCCC
>JAFAHI010000759.1 GCA_019237325.1 Verrucomicrobiota bacterium
GGGTTCCAACCCTTCCTCAATGTTTCGTTCTACGTTCTCGACGACCACAATCGCGTCATCGACGACGATACCGATAGCCAATACCAGACCGAACAGGGAAAGGTTGTTAAGGGAAAACCCGAGTGCCAACATGACGGCAAAAGTCCCGACTAATGACACGGGAACGGCAAGTAAAGGAATGATTGTAGCCCGCCAGGTTTGCAGGAAAACGAGTACGACAATCAAAACCAGAACGATGGCTTCAAACAGGGTGTGATAAACCGCCTCAATGGATTGACGCACGAACTGGGTAGGGTCGTAAACGATCGTGTATTGCAAACCGGGAGGAAAAGAGGCGCTTAGCTCCTTCATCGTGTCCCGGACCGCCTGCGACGCCTTTAATGCGTTCGATCCGGGTAGCTGGAAAATACCGAGCGCCACCGCGGGTTTACCGTCGAGGCTGGAAGTCGTGCTGTAGTCCTGGGCGCCAAGCTCGACCTCCGCCACATCGGCTAGGTAAACTATTTGTCCGTTCGATCCTCTTTTAACGATGATTTGCTTGAACTGATCCGGAGTGATCAATCGGCCCAGCGTATTTATGGTAAGAGTAAAAGCGGTCCCTTTGGGAGCCGGCGGGGCGCCCGGTTGTCCGGCTGCTACCTGGATGTTCTGCGCTTGTACTGCCGAGACCACGTCTTGAGCAGTCAGACCGCGCGCATACATCTTGTTCGGATCCAGCCAGAGCCGCATGCTGTAGTCGCGCTCACCGAAGATTTGAACGTTGCCTACCCCGTACAATCTCGAGAGCGGATCTCTGACCTGGATCAACGCATAATTACTGATGTACTCCTGTCCGTAACTGTTATTAGGTGAGAGCAAATGGACCACCATCATCAGGTCAGGTGACTGCTTTTGAGTCGTCACCCCGATAGCCTGAACCTCCTGAGGAAGACGCGGCAACGCGACGGACACTCGGTTCTGCACCAGGACTTGGTCTGTATTGACATCCGTACCTAAGGCAAATGTAACCGTGATCGTAACAGCCCCATTGGCGGTCATCTGCGACGACATGTAGAGCATGTTCTCTACACCGTTGACCTGTTCTTCAATGGGTGTCGCCACGGTCTCCGCCAGCACCTGAGGATCCGCTCCAGGATAGGTCGCCGAAATCTGAACTGTCGGCGGCGCTATCTCCGGATACTGCGCAACCGGTAATGCGAAGTACGCAACTCCTCCAGCCAGGACGATCAGGATGGATAACGCCATCGCGAAGATCGGCCGGTCGATGAAGAAGTGTGAAAACTTCAAATGGCGGCCCTCCCGGAGTGATTAGCGAGCAGTGAGAGGTGAGAGGTGAGAGGAGTGCTCAGATCCTCTTGGCTGCACAGCAATCGAACGGCCACAGAGAAGACAGGAATGGCCGCGAAAAGGCGCAAAAAGCACAAAAAGTGAAAGCGGCTGAAGCTTGACGCTTGGAAGACTAAAGGCGGTGATTGGAGCGCAACCAAGATCATCTGAAATTTCCCTTCGCCTATGATTTCTTTTTGCGTTCTTTGCGCCTTTTTGCGGCTATTTTGTTCTGCGTCTATTGGTGCTTGCCGTTGTCCATCGGCCGCTTTGGCCTCTCCGCGCTGAGCCGGCTCTTATCGTTTCCGTCGTTCCCGGCGGTCTCGGCGCTCCCGGCGTTGATATACGTTTCTATCGCTAGCTCCTCGCTCGCGTACTTTGTCATTTCCGTCGGTTCGACCTTCACTTTTATGTTTGGCCGGACTTTACCGATTCCCTCGACGATGATGGTTTCGTCACCCGAAAGACCGCTCCTAATCACTCGCAGACCATCGACAATTGGCCCTGTCTCCACGGTCTGATACTTGGTGAGTCCGTCTGATTGAACGACCACGACAAACTTTTGGTTTTGGTCGGTCCCTATGGCGCGATCTGCGACCAGAGTCCCCTCAAACTTAGGTGTGCCGGCTATTCGCACCGTGCCGAATGCTCCCGGCAACAGATATCCGTCCAGATTCGGAAACCGGCCCCGTAACTGCAATGTGCTGGTATTTGGATCAAATGCGTTACTGACGAAATCGACGATTCCTTGATGGGGATAACCGTTCTCGGTCTCAAGATGCAGCCAGACCGGCAGCGTTTGGCCTGCGTTTGCCCATTTTCCTTCGTTGACCGCTTGCCGGTACCGCATCACCGACGCTTCATCGACGTAGAAATACGCATAGATCGGGTCGATGCTGACGA
Source organism: Verrucomicrobiota bacterium (assembly GCA_019237325.1). Classification (GTDB taxonomy): domain Bacteria; phylum Verrucomicrobiota; class Verrucomicrobiia; order Chthoniobacterales; family JAFAMB01; genus JAFAVN01. The sequence goes on from JAFAHI010000759.1 coordinate 2,230, forward strand.
TCGTCGTCAGTTGGGTGGTATTTGCCTGCACCAAGTTGCCCCGATTAACTAATTGCACCCCGATTCGCCCGTGAATCGGCGAACGAATTTGGGTGAAATCCAGATTCAGCTGAGCCCCTTCCACGGACGCTTGGTCGGCGACGACCGTGGCATCTGCCACATATTTCTGCGCCGCCGTGGTATCGTAATCCTGCCTGGCGATCACGTTTTTGTTCAAGAGATCCTGGGCTCGCTCCAAGTTTGCGTTGTTCAGTTTCTGCTGGGCAAGAGCCTGCTCTAATTGGCCCTTGGCCTCATCTAACGCCGCCTGGTAAGGCCGCGGATCGATCACGAACAGAAGATCTCCGAAATTGACGATATCCCCTTCTTTGAAGGTGATGTTGTCGATGTACCCGGTAACCCGGGGAGTAATCGTAACCGTATCAACCGCTTGGGTCTGCGCGGTGAAGTATTCCCACTCAACAATCTCTTTCTTGATCGGTTTCGCCACCGTAACCGTCGGTGGTGGAGGCGCTTGTGCAGCTTGCTTCTGTTCGCAGCCTAAAACGCCAAGGCCCGCCAATGCAATGAAACCAATCTTCAGAGGTGCAGAGAAAAATCGGCGGCGGTCCATGGCGCAAATTCGCTCGCCGCACAGCCTCGCATCGATTACGCGCGCTTGTCCATCGTAAAAGGAAGGATGCTTTTGGGCCGGCGATGAATATGTGGCGCGGTAGAGCCCGCTCATCCGAGTGGACGTAGTGGACTGAGTTGACGCAGTGGATAGCAGCAAACAACGCCCGAGGGCGGTCTATGTCGACCGCCCCACCGCTAGGCCTATTCGCCGTTTCGCCGCGTCGCCCTTTCGCTCTGTTGCCCTCTCGCCGCTAAGGCGCCGGCGATCCCTTTTCCTTGCCCTTGCCTTTCTCTTTTTCACCCTCTGGTTTCTGACCTTGCGAGGCCGGGGCCCCGTTTTCGTGATTCTCGGGCTTTTGCGCGCTTTCTTCTTTCTTTACTGGCTCACCTTTTGGCTGACCTTCTTCCTTCGGTTTGCTCTCCTTCGGCGCAGCTTCGTCCTTTTTCGGGGGTTCGTTTTTCGGCGGATGCTCTTCCTTGGGCGGGTTCTCCTTGGGTGCCGCTTGTTCTTTCTTCACGGCAGGCTCATTCTTCGGGGCACGCTCTTCTTTGGGTGGGTTCACCTTAGGCGCCGCTTCTTCCTTCTTCACGGCAGGCTCATTCTTCGGGGCACGCTCTTCCTTAGGCGGGTTCGCTACCTTGGGCGCTTCTTCTTTCTTCGGTGACTCACCGTTCGGTTCCTGTTTTGGCGGGTTCTCGGGTTTCGGCCCGCCTTCCTCTCTTCTGATCGATTCGTTCTTCGGAGAAGCCTCCGGTTTCGGGTTTCCTTCTCGCTTCGGTTCAATTCCGCCTTTCCGCATCGACTCGCCGCCCTGCGGTGAAGCCTCAGGTTTCACCGCTTCTTCCGGCTTCGGCGTTTCTACCTTGGGAGTGGTCGCTCCTTTTGGAGTGCGCTCTTCCTTGGTTCTCTCTTCGGCGCCAGGGGTGGTCGGTTTACCGCTGTTGATCTCGGTACCGGGGGTTGGATTCTGGTCGGCTTTCTCGCGGCGCGGTTCCTCGTTCTTTGGTGTGGGGACTCCTCCGCCGGCAGCAGGTGTTTCTTTTCGTCCCGGCTGTCCCGGAGCAAACACCGTAGCTGACGGTTGACCTTTACCTGGTAACCTTTGTTCTTCGTTTCTTGGGGTTACCGCACTGTTGGGCGCGCCCCGATCCGGCAATGTCTTTTGGAAGTGTTCACCGCCTGCTGGCTGGCTCCCAATCAAGTTCGGCGGCATGGTATTCCAGCCTTTACCCCCACCGGTTTCGTTTCGCTTGGCCGTTTCGGCCGCTCGACCCGTTTGGGCCCCCGGACCCTTTTCGGCCGGCGGAACTGCCCGAGCGCCTGTCGTCTGCGGGCGTTGAGGTCCGGTTCCCGGAGGAGGATTGAGATTCTTGGTCTCGTTAACAAATGTTGGTTTGACTAATCCCTGCTTAGGCAATTGCTCTTTCGGCGGCGGGTTCTGCTCGGCGAATTTCTTCCGCAGTTCCGCTTGCGCCGCCGGGTCCACATTCTTCCAGCCGTTGTCCACCTCCGCTTTGGCCAAACGCGTTTTGACTTGCGGTTGTACCGTCGAAACCGCTCGCAGTTTTTCCGCCGGCGCGACTACTTGCAGCTCTGATCCTCGGATATTCGCTCCGTAGCCAGCCTGCCGGTTGGGATTAAAGACGATCTTGGTCGGTACAATTTTCTGGTTCGTATATTGCTGTACCGTTTCCACCCGGGGACCAAAATTGTTAATGACGGTGTTTTGGACCCGGATGTTGGTGATGTTCGTCGTCTGGCGGATGATCTGCACGTTCTCAGTCGGGGGCGCGATGTAGCGCGTATAACTTGGCTGGCTCCAACTCTTGAAGCTGATGAACGTGTAAGCAGCCGGCCCTATCCCATAATAGCTATCGGCCCAGCCGGAAACGCCGGCATTGACGCTAAACCCAGCCTCGGGAGGTAACGGCGCCCAGCCGGCATACTCACTGCTTTGGCGCCAGGAAACCCAAGCCGGCGCCCATTCGTTGCCCGGTACCCAGCACCAGCCCTGACCGGAGATCCGCACCCAGCGCCCGTAATGATACGTCGCCCAACCAAAATTCTCGTTCGAATACCAGAACCAACCGCGATCGGTCCAGACCCAGTGACCGTCTCGGTAGGGCGCCCAGTCGCCCTGGGCGACATGGGGTTTAAAGCAATACCCGTAATCACCCGCTTCGACCCAATCGCCGTCTGATGAAAGACGGGAGTAAAAGACGCTATAATCATCACCGGTTC
>JAFAHI010000764.1 GCA_019237325.1 Verrucomicrobiota bacterium
TTAGTACTGTATCCAAATCGAGATCCAAGGACCGGAAATTTCTGGCCTGAATCTTGAGTCCGCCGAAACAGTCAATGAAACGAGAGGCGCCGATGGTAGCGAGTTCGAGCTGATAGCCGGGCTTATCATCCGGCCGTTGTTCAGCCAGTACTTCGTTAACCCGGGAAAACGCCTCCCACGGACCGGTTAAATCAAGTACCCGCGCGTCCGATGGTCCCAGCAACGCGATTTTAAGGGGGCGTCGGACAATCGCAATCGATTGCGGGATTGGAGGTCGCTGGTGCGGCTTTGAATGAGACGGCACGGAAATACAACCAAGCTCGGATTCGGAAATTAAGCAAAGTCCGTTGGCCGTAATCGTTGGATGCTTGGCTTATGCGGATTTCCTGGACTGCTGTCTCTTTTGGCTGTGCTAAGTGGATTTCTGATACTTGTGGGATTTCAGTTGATCGGAGAAATTCTACACCTGGTCGGCTGGATCCCTATTCCAGGACCAGTTACGGGGATGTTTCTTCTGTTGCTGTTTCTGTTGTGGAAGCCTGGTTCATTGACCAAACCCTTGGATTCAACTTCAAGCTGGTTATTTGAATCGCTGGGGCTGCTATTTGTTCCAGCCGGGGTTGGCGTCATTACGAATGTAGACCTACTACGGACTCAATGGATTCCGATACTGGTTGGCTTGATCGGATCAACCCTGCTTTCGTTGTTCGTAACAGCGCATTTGATGCATCGCATGTCGCAACCGACATGGCAGGATCTTCCTGGCAGCAAATCATGAGAATCGATCAAGTGCATTTCTTGGCTGAGCTCTTCCGAACCCCGGCTTTCGGGCTCAGCCTAACCGTGGCTAGTTACCTGGCCGGGCGAACACTCAAAGGGCCTGCAGAGGCAACAGCTTAGCGAACCCGGTTCTCATTGCCATGCTCATTGTAGCCGGATTTCTGAAAGTCAGCGGTACACCCTACCAGGCATATTATGAGAGCGCGCAGGCGATCACTTTCTTATTGGGACCAGCAACCGTGGCATTAGCCATTCCGTTATTTAAGAATATCGCGCATGTGAGGGGACAGGTTTTCAGGGTTTTCCTAGTTCTGACAACTGGTTCTCTTGTTTCGGCAGCGAGCGGAGTTGGCTTGGTGCTGATGTGCGGGGGCAGCCGGGAAGTGGCGTTCTCAATGGCTCCGAAGGCAGTCACTACGCCTATTGCAATGAACATCGCGCAATCCGCCGGCGGGATTCCTTCGCTTTGTGCGGTCCTGGCGATCTGTGGCGGCATTCTGGTAGCAGTTACTATCAAATCGATCTTAACCTGGACGGGTATCAGGGATGCCCGCACGTTCGGGTTTGCCGCTGGAACCATCGGGAGCGGGATCGGCGCAGCTCACGCTGTTTCGTTCTGTGAATTAGCCGGAGCCTTCGGTGCGCTTGGCCTAGCGTTCAATGGCTTGATCACCCCGGTGATTGTTCAAGCCATCGCGCATCTCTGGCCGAGATAGCCGATGTGGGCGAGGATGCGAATTCGTAATGGTTAGGGGAAGGCTCGTTCCCGAGCCGATAGCCATCTATCGGCTGTTCACCCTCGCAGAGGCCTCGCCGTACCCGCTATCACAGCGCTGGCTACCTAAAAAAAGCTTAAGCGATTGAGGCCATCTTCCAAATCGACATCGACCGGCGCGGATGGATCGCCGCTTAAAAGGAATACGAGCTGCATTGGAGTCGCGTCGAGTGGCACCTTTTTCGGCGCAGCAATCTCATTGTCCACGATCCACTCGTTGCCGTCTCCTATAAGGTAGGCCACAAAGACATGACTGCCAGTAATGGAAGTATTGCGGATATGCCAACGGTAGAAGATGAGCCGACCGTGAATTCCGTTCTGGGCTAGCTTTGACGAAAGAGCAATGGCGTAGTCCATGCACGCTCCATCTTTCCCTTTGCCTTTTATTGTCGCGTCTTCAGCAATCCGATTCGCTGCCACGTCAGCCAATGCCGCGAAAGCAGAGAAAGCGCAGCCGAGTACTGATGCTAATACAATAAGTCCAGCGCAGCAGCTTATTTTCAGATACCGTAATCTGTTCAGACAAAGACAGTCCATCGGCGCAGTGTTCATCGATTTAAATCTCTAAGATCTGTTTCAGAAGATGCCGGGGTTGATCTAGCGGGAGGTGGGGGCGGCATCTGGATATGTGGTTGGGCTGACGGAACGTTTTGGACCACCTGATAGGTCTGAGGCTGGCTTTTCAGGTCGTTGCTATTCAACTCGCGATCGAATTCGGCGCGAGCCTTGCGAAATTCGCTCAGACTTTGGCTCAGACCTCGTGCCAACTCTGGCAGCTTTTTGGCGCCGAATAACACAAGCACAATCACAAG
>JAFAHI010000616.1 GCA_019237325.1 Verrucomicrobiota bacterium
GTGTGATGATGTAAGCCGCACGTTGCAGCGAACGTCGATACATCTCTTCTCGCCTGTCAAATTCGTTGAATAAACTGACCTCGGGAAAGAACGGTTGTAGCCGGTGCTGGAGATCCCAAACCGTGCTGATGTAAGGAACGTCCAGAATCTCTCCCATCCAAGGCTGGAGATAACAGATCAGGTCGAGGCTTGCTGCCGCGATATCAGGAAAATACTCGTAATCACGAGCCGGCGGTCTCGACAGTAATTCAGCCTGATGCAACGTCAGCCACGGGAGCTGGATATCGCTAAGATGTGCGGGCTTCTCCGGTTCGTAGCCGATCAGGTAAAAAGTGTGTTTGGACTCCGCTAACACGCCGTTGATCGCTACGAGGATCTCCTGGATGTAGGTAAGTCCTCCGCCAATCTGTGGGTCGTCCTTAGAAATTGCGATCCCGATTCTCATTAGGGTTTTTTAAGTAATGATTTGCAGAACATGACCGCAAGGGTCACGAAGATAAAAAAAGCAAATGCATTCGACGGCATTGGGATCGCTGGCCACATTTCAGGCTATTGAAAAAAGGCTACATACGGGCCAGATCTCAATAGGAACACCACTTCACGGAATGAAAACTGGCCCACTGTTTCCCCTCGTCGTTCTTGCCTCAAGTTCATTATTTCAACCGGACCTTTACGCACAAAGTAAAGAGTATACACCCCTACATCCGAACGCGGCCGACACGATCGCCAAGGCGAGCATTATTACTGAACTCTTGCCGAGCCGGAGCGTTGTCTTTCGTTTAAAAGCACCCGATGCCCGCCAGGTTTCGGTTCTCGTCGGATTTTCGAACCCGCCGACCGCGATGGCGCCAAGTTATCCCTTAAAAAAAGATAACGACGGACTCTGGTCGGCGACAGTCGGGCCTCTAGCACCGGATCTGTACGAAGTGCAGTTTAACGTCGACGGTCTCATGATCGCTGATCCGGGGAGCCCAATGCCGAAGCCGCAGCGACAGGTTAATACCAGTCTGTTAGAGATCCCGGGAGATCCGCCCACTTTCCTGGATACGCGCGATATTCCCCATGGGGCAATTCGCGCGGAGATCTACCGCTCCAAGGTTTTGAACGGAACCCGTCCTCTCCTGGTCTACACCCCGCCCGGCTACGACCAACATCCGCAAGAATCGTATCCGGTTCTGTTCTTGTACCACGGTTACGGAGACACCGTCTATTCCTGGGTCACGGAAGGCCGGGTCCAACAGATCTTGGATAACTCTATCGCCGACGGGAGAGCAGTACCGATGGTGGTAGTGGTGCCAGACACTCATGCGCTCGACCCCGACCAAATCCCAAGAACTCAGGTCGGCCATTACCTGAATGAGAACGTCCAGGCGGAGGATCGGGAACTCTTTGAAGATATTATTCCGTTCGTCACGGCCCATTATCGGATACGAACCGATGCCAAAGACAGAGCCCTAGCCGGCCTTTCCATGGGCGGATATCAAACCGTCTACACGGGCTTTGTTCATCCCGACAAGTTTTCCGCCTTGGGTGTCTTCAGTGCCGGGATACTGGGTGAGCCTCAGCCTCTCGAACAAGCTCTTCAAACACCCGAGAAGATCACCGCAAATATCCGGTATCTCTATGTCACAACCGGCAGCAAGGATCCGGTAACCGGCCCGCGTACCGAGGAATTCATCGAGCGACTGGATCAACTGAAGGTTCCTTATTCCTTCGAACGTTACCCGGACCAAATCCATTCCATGGAAGTTTGGCGCCCTTCCCTGAACAAATTCGTCTCCAAGTTGTTCCGTTAGAAACGCCGGAACACCGTCAGCGCAGGAACACCAAGAACGTCCATGATGCGCGCCTGGCTATTACCGCTTCGTCCTCATACTCGTCCTCGAATGGTGTATTTTCGCGAGTCTGCTGCCTTCACCACCCCAATTCGAACACCGTGCCCGTCAACCGGGCACCGAGACTTAGGTTTTCGGTTCGAAACCAACCCGCAAGTCTTTTAGGTTTCGCTGATCCGCTTTCCTCCGACATCCCTTTCTGACCTTGGCCCCGCATCCATCCAGTCTTCGACCTTTTCACAGGAAAAATTACCGCTACCGAGTTGCGCCCTGACCGGTCCAAAAGTGCTTCCACCCCCGCCCCTTTTAGCGCTTTTTCGCGAAGCTGATGCCGTTCGGAATCTAGTTTTCCTTGCGAAATCTATTTCATTCTATTATCAATTCGAAAGCAAACGAAATCCCCTCGTTTAGTCCCCGGGTTGGTGCGCTTACCACGTTATCGGCTCGGGGATGGATTAGCCAAACTGGCAATAAACCCCCGGAAAGGATTAAATAGAAACTTCATCCTCCGTTCTATCGGAGCACCCCCCAAACGCGAAGTAATGAAATTCCCAAAACTCGCGAACGTTCTCGTTCCAGCTCTCGCCACACTCACAATGGCGATCGGAAGCGCGCCTGCCATGGCGCAGCAAAAGGTCAAAATCGGCGTCGCGATGGCTCTCTTCGACGACGTCTGGTTAACCTACGTCCGAGATGCAATGACAGCCTGGGGTAAAAATCACCCCGATGTCGACCTGACGATCGTCGATGCGAACAACGACACCAATAAACAAGTCGGCCAGGTCGAGAACTTCCTGGCACAAGGCATGGACGCAATCGTCATCTTACCGGTCGATACCGCTGCCACCGGTCCAATGACCAAATCAGTCGTCGCGGCCGGTAAACCGTTAGTCTACGTGAACCGCCTGCCATCGAACCTGCCGAAAAGTGTTGTCTATTGCGGGTCCAATTCGATCGAAGCCGGCATCATGAACATGGAAGAGCTCGGCAAAGCGATGGGCGGCAAAGGCAATCTCGTGATCCTGATGGGCGAGCTCAGTAACGAAGCCGCCATCGGCCGCACCGATGGAATCAAGCAGGTGGTTAAGGAGAAGTTTCCGAATATTAAAGTCGTCCGCGAAGAGACGGGAAACTGGAAGCGTGAGCAAGGCAAAACCATTATGGAGAACTGGCTTGCATCCGGGCAGGAGATCGATGGCGTCGCTTCGAATAACGACGAGATGGCCCTTGGCGCTCTCCAGGCTATCAAGGCAGCCGGAAAAGCAGGCAAGATTCCAGTGGGCGGCACCGACGGCAGCCATGACGCTTTGGAGTCAATGGAGAAAGGTGAGCTTAACAACACGGTCTTCCAAGATCCAGTTGGCCAAGGCGAAGAAGCGGTAAATGCGGCTTACTTACTGGTTAAGAAAGAGCCAAATTCCAAAGTCGTGGATGGCAAAATCTGGATTCCGTATCAAAAGATCACCAAAGAAAACTACAAGCAGTACATGAAATGACCGCTACGCTCTAAGCGCGATGACAAATTCGGCCTCGTGGAGCGCTGCCTCGCTTGCGAGGCCGATAGGATCGACAACCGCAGAGGGCCGCCCGAACTTGAAATGAAACTCTTTCTGTTGTCCCGAGCCCAAAAGTCTCGGCCTCGCAAGCGAGG
>JAFAHI010000349.1 GCA_019237325.1 Verrucomicrobiota bacterium
AGCGGCTGATGAACCTTCACAGGCCTTGTCCGACAGTCGCCGCTACCGAAGGTTGTCGGAGCTCGTCCCTACCGAGGTCGCGCTTTTTGCCTCTCACCTTTCACTTTTCACCTATCACCTTTCACCTTCTCGCCCCCTCTTTGCGTCCAACGCAAAAAATGGTAGCTTCCGTGCTCTCCGAAATGAACTATAAAGAGACTCTCAATCTGCCGAAAACCGATTTCCCGATGAAGGCCAATCTCACCACGCGGGAACCGGAGATTTTGGCGAAATGGGAGTCAAACGGGCTCTACGAGCAGATCCAGGAAAAGACGAAGGATGGTCCGTTATTTGTCCTGCATGACGGGCCGCCGTTCGCGAATGGCGACGTCCATATGGGGACTGCGCTTAACAAAGTCCTGAAGGATCTGATCGTGAAGAGCCGGGCGATGGTGGGGTACCGTGCGCCTTACGTACCCGGCTGGGATTGCCACGGTCTGCCGATCGAATTTAAGGTGGTAAAAGAATCGCGGGGACTTTCTCCTTTGGAAGTCCGGGAGCGCTCAGAGAAATACGCCCGAAAATATATCGATATCCAACGCCAACAATTTCGGCGTTTAGGCGTCCTGGGCGATTGGGAGCATCCTTACCTGACACTGGACCCCGCCTACGAAGCTGACATTCTCCGCGTCTTCGCGGCGATCGTCGAGCGCGACTTGGTTTATCAAAGCAAGAAACCGGTTTATTGGAGCACCGGAGCACAAACGGCGTTAGCTGAAGCTGAGGTAGAATATAAGGAGCGCAGAGACCCGTCGATCTATGTGCAGTTCGCTCTGACCGGCGGACCTTTCGCGGGAAAAGCTTCGGTAGCGATCTGGACAACCACACCGTGGACATTGGCAGCCAATGTCGTTGTTGCTGTGCATCCGAAGATCACTTACGTGATCCAAAAGTTTGAGCACCCGGAAACTCAAGCGGAGACCACGTTACTCCTGGCTGAGAGCTTGATCGGTGCGTTTTCGGAAAACACCGGATGGAAGGCCGCTGGCGATCCTTTAGCGAAACTCACCGGTACGGAGCTCGAAGGCTGGAAGTATCGGCACCCGTTTCTGGACCGGGAAGGAGCGATTCTAACCGCTGAATTCGTAACTTTAGATGCCGGAACCGGTTGTGTTCATGTGGCTCCTGGCCACGGCGAAGACGACTATCAACTCGGGGTGAAGCATCAGCTACCGTTGCTGTCCCCAGTGGACGATCATGGCTGCTACACCGACGAGGTCGGCGTTCCGGAATGGGTCGGCAAATACGTTTTTGATGCAAACAGTGATGTGATCGAACTGCTCAAGACTCGAAAAGTTCTCTTGGGCGCGCAACATTACGACCACTCATATCCACATTGTTGGCGGTCGAAAACGCCCGTCGTATTCAGAGCGGTCGAACAATTCTTTATTCGGGTCGACAGCCTCAAGCCGGCGGCACTGGCCGCCATCGACCAGGTAAAGTGGCTACCAGCCTGGGGGCGTAACCGGATTTACGCTACCGTAGAATCTCGGCCCGATTGGTGTATCTCCCGACAACGGAGCTGGGGCGTGCCGTTACCTGTATTCTATCAAGACGGTAAGCCGATCCTGAACCCTGTCTGGATCCGCCGCTTTGCGGATCTTGTGGCCAACAAAGGCACTAATATCTGGTACGCTCTTAGTAACGAGGAACTGGCCAACGAGCTCGATTTACCTTCCGGGTTGGCGCGCCGAAATGACACGCTGGATGTTTGGATCGATTCCGGGACCAGCCACGACGCCGTGCTAAAGAGCCGGCCTGACCTTCGTTGGCCTGCCGACGTCTATATCGAAGCCACGGACCAGCATCGAGGCTGGTTTCAATCCTCGCTGATGACCAGCGTCGCTCTCTACGGCCAAGCGCCGTATCGAGAGGTGTTGACGCACGCATTCGTAGTCGACGTGGATAGCCGGCAAAAGCTTTCTAAGTCTCAACAAGGTGGGTACGCGAAGCCGACCGAAGCGGAATACTTTGTTAAGAAATATGGCGCGGACCTAGTGCGACTGTGGGTCGCTAGCGTCAATTTTGCGGACGAAGTTCCCTTTGGCGAAAAGCTGTTTGAACAATTGACTGATACCTATCGCCGCATCCGTAACACCCTGAGGATTCTGTTAGGAAATCTTCACGATTTTGACTCGAATTCTTCGGAAAAAATCGAACTAACTCTGGTTGATCGCTGGATGGTGAGCCGGCTCGGACAATTGGTGAGACTATGCCGGGAAGCTTACGAGCGATACGAGTTTCATAAGGTTCACTACCTGGTGAATCAGTTCTGCTCGGTTGAGCTCAGCAGCCTTTATATCGATATCACCAAAGACCGCATGTATTGCGATGCACCGAATGGAGCCCGCCGCCGAGCCACGCAATCGGTAATGTATCGGGTTTTTGACCAGCTTACCCGCCTGCTGGCGCCCATCCTGGTTTTCACTGCCGATGAGGCTTGGGGTTATTTCCGCAAAGAAAACTCAATTCATCTCGAGCACTTTCCCGAACCGGATTCCATTCAGTTGGACAACGATGCGGTTCAAGATGTGGAAGCGCTGCTCCGAGCGCGCGACGTGGTATCGCGTGCCTTAGAAACCGCGCGCCAACAGAAACTGATCGGCAACAATCTAGAGGCTAAAGTGCAACTTTCGTTGCCGGCAGACGACCGGCTCCATCGTTTGAAGCTTGAGGATATCGAGGAATTTTTGATTCTGAGCCATCTGGATCTATCCGTGGGGGGAGGCGAACCGACTGCCAGCGCCGGCCGGACCGAGCGACAGCGCTGTGAACGTTGTTGGCGTCATCGCACCATGGTGGGCGCTATCGCCGAGCATCCGACTCTCTGCGATCGTTGTGCGGAAGTAGTTGATGAAATAACCGTCCGCAAATGAAGTTCCTGCTTCTGGTTACGCTCCCGCTGATTGTGATCGATCAGCTAACCAAGTGGCTAATCCAAACGCATATCCCTTACGGAACTGCAGTCCCGATTATTCCCGGCTTTTTTAGCCTGGTTTATGTGAGTAACACCGGAGCCGCGTTCAGTATCTTCCAAGGCAACAACTTCTTCTTTATCGCGTTAGCGTTGGTAGCTCTGGCCGCCGTTCTATTTTGGCTAATCCGGGATCAATTTAATCCCAATAAAGCGCAGCGGATGAGTGTGATTACGAAGACTGCGTTCAGCCTCTTCGCCGCGGGGATCATTGGAAACCTGTTAGATCGAATTTTGAAAGGCTCCGTCGTCGATTTCCTCGATTTCTATATTCAACGCTACGCGTGGCCTTCTTTTAACGTGGCGGACAGCTGTATCTGTGTGGCCGCGGGCCTTCTGGTTTTGATGTCTTTTCGCCGACAACACCCTGGATCGGTAACGGGGCCGTCAAAGTCCACATAGCAACCACGCTACGACTTCGTTCTCGTCCTCGTCCTCGAATTAGGCCACGCGGCGTGATGGAGCCTGAAGGGGAGCCGCTTTCGCCCGTGTTAATCCGATCGCATGCCCATCGAAGCCCAACGTTAACCCGGCCTTGGGATATGACAAGCAAGCGGCTCCCGGGAACGTCTGCTGGTGTGTTTTGCAGTCATGGCTTGATTCGATCGAACAAGCGCCACGGCAATCACAGTTCACACCCTGGGCCATTCGCGGGAGCCGCCTGCCAATTAACCACTCGACAATGCAACGTTTGTTTGCGCGATCAGATCAGGTCGCAGGTAACGTTCAAAAGCGGCTCCCCTCCAGTGCCTCGGACTCGAAACTTGCCCGCCCGCTCCCTACCGTTCGGACAATTTCTCTATCTCCGACACCGGAATCGATGGTTCTAACGTCTGCAGGAGCCGGAGCGCTCCGGCTCGGTCCTCAATCTCGCCATCCAATTGTGCGGTCTGGACCGCTTCCAAGATCTCACCGAATCGGGGACCAGGTTTGAGGCCGAGCGCGATCAAGTCACGTCCTGTAATCAGCGGAGGCGGAATGATCGGTTCGTTCTCGAACTCTTTCTGTTTGTTGACCAGCAGATCATACGTTTGCAAATCTCCATGGCTGCCAAGGCAATCGACGCGGTGCAATTCCAACTCTAAAGGAAAATTCTGGCGCCCCATGAACCGGCGCAGTTTAGCCGGCCGCATATTCGGTGTGTCCTTAAACACCATATGATTGCGGATAGCCTCAACCACCGTGTCGATCTCTTCGTTCGAGAAACGAAACCGGGTCAAAATCTCGGCTGCCATATCTGCTCCAATCTGATCGTGACCATTGAATCGTATCCGTTGGTCAACCTCGTCGAAACTGTAGGTAACCGGTTTTCCGATGTCGTGAAGGAGGACGGAAAGCGCCAGCAGCGGGGAAACGTTGGCTGGCAGTAGACTTAACATTAGCCGGGTATGGACATAGACATCGCCTTCGGGATGAAATTGTGGTGGTTGCTCACAACCATGCATCTGGCTGACTTCCGGCAGTATATTCTTCAAAAGCCCGCTTTGATCTAGCAGATCGAGTCCGCGCACCCGATGGGGATCGGCCATGATCTTCATGAGCTCGTCCCGGATTCGTTCGTGGCTCACGGTTCTAATCTGGTGCGCGTTTTCAGTGATTGCTTTCCAGGTGGAGGGTGCGATCTCGAAATCCAGGGCGGCCGCAAATCGGACTGCACGCAACAGACGAAGATGATCCTCAGAAAAACGTTCATTGGGGTTGCCGATCGCCCGCAGGAGCCGATGTTCGAGATCCGATTTACCTTCGACAAAGTCGACGACTTGATCCGCTACCGGATCATAGAACATGCCGTTAATGGTAAAATCACGGCGCTTAGCGTCTTCTTCCGGGGACGAAAAAGTGACTGAAACCGGGCGCCGCCCATCGAGATAGACACCATCGGATCGGAAGGTCGCAACCTCGAACTCGAAACCTGCTTCCAGCACCCGGACAACCCCGACTTTAGCCCCAACCGCGACGGTGCGGGTGAATAGTTTTTGTACGGCATCCGGCTCCGCATCAGTCGCGATATCGATATCTTTGGGCTGTTTCCGCAGGAGCGCGTCCCGGACGCAACCGCCCGCGAAATAAGCGATAAAGCCGCTCTCCCGGAGGCGACGTACCAGCTTCGTCGCCACCAGCGAAAGCGAATCAGACAAGAGCATCAAGCAGGGTCGGC
>JAFAHI010000503.1 GCA_019237325.1 Verrucomicrobiota bacterium
GCAACCGGTGAAGCGGATGCTTGTGGTGAAGCCGACGGCGTTGGAGTGGAAGAGACCGACCGAGATGCGGTCGCCGAAGGCGAGGGGGATGCCGTCGGCGAAGACGCACCTTTTATTATCGATCCGGCCCAAAGGCCGAATAGAAGGACACCGGAGAAGGCAATGGCTTTATTAGGCGACATTGTGATCACTCGTTAAGTTTGCCCGGAAACCATCCAAGTTTCGGGTGAAAGGGAACAGGGGGCCCAGGCCAGACTCCTCCTGCCCACAAGTTAGACGCGAAAAGCGCTGCGGATTGCGCAGTCGCTAAATTCTGAGAGTTAAAATTACGCAGGTTTCGCCGATCACACAGAAGGTCAGAAAGGACATAAAAACAAATTTTCTAAAACAGGAGGTAAGGGAGCCAGTAAAAGGCCTGTGGTGCTACAGGTTGTTGTGCCAATTGCTCTATGTCTCGCTTGTGGCTTGGCCTGAGTGACTTACGCCTAGACTTGATCGAGTTTATCCGTGCGAAATTTCGGATTTATAGCCATCCCTTCATTGCGCGATGTCCGGCCGCGGGTACTAATTCTGATGCTCAATTGGCTTTTTTATCGGCCAATGTTCGGTAAAAAGCCGGAACAAAGGGGCGCGAATCTTTGGCAAGAATATTGGGGGGAAACTTATGCGCCAGAACTGAAGCAGCGGCTCCTGAAACCGCTTTTCGACGAGCTAGAGAAAGAAGGAAAGATCGGTAACCTGATCGTTGATCTCGGTAGCGGAGCGCATCCGGTAACCCGATTGTTGGCGATAAGGCCTGGAAGAAAACGGGTTTGCATTGATATCGCGGCCGACAACGCTGGGTCGGTTGACGAACTAAGGCTTCGGTTGGACGCGGAGAAGATCGGACAACTCGATCAGATGAGCTTTCGAAAGGCTTTGCTGAGGGTCTGCGGGTTCCTGGAGATTGATCTCAGAAAGGACGCAGGCAAGCAACAGGTGGATACGATCGTTATCGCCGACACGTTAAACTATGTCGACTTTCGAAAAGTCCTAAACGGGTTAGCGAATTACCTAAAACCGAACGGCCGAATTATTATCCTCAATCTACCCTATCGCGGAAACCACACCTTATTCTCCGACTTGGGTCTCAAAGATAATCGCCAGCTCTATCCAGTCTTAGAAGAGCGAGGCTTCGAGATAGAACATAAGTCGTTTCCGAAACGGCCGCGCAACGAGACTGACGAATCCGAGGAACTGATTGTACTGGTCGCGAGGAAGATGCAGGCGCAAACCTAGCAGACGAAAAGCTCACGCAAAACAGACTTCGCCCCTCTGTATCCGCGTTTATTTGTGTCCATTATACCCATTGCCGCACTATCGTTTATCCTTTGGCTCGGATTTTTCGGGCGATAAGATCAAGGGTGGCGAGGACCAGATTACTTGATCTTCGCGCCGGAGTAACGACTACCCCACGGTTTCCTTCCCAGGGGTCAATCCTCTTCTTGATCCTTCCCCCTCCGATCAGGGGTTGTCGACCACAGATGACTTTTGCCTTCATTTGTAAAATTCATCGATCACATTTCACGATTGTGCTCCATTGAGTGTAGGAATAAATGGAGACCAAAAGGAAGCGGCGTATTATCGAGTATTTTTGGAACTTCTGAAGGTTGTGACTGGCATGGTGAGACTGTAAAAACTGACAGCAGCTTTGGTTCAGGCAAGCCGGTGCAGAGGTTACTTCAAAACCACTTTGTGTTTCGGTTGGGTAAGCCGGCAACTCTTTGAGTTCGTGCCACTTCTGCTCCGGGGGGACAGGGGTTAGGGTCACTGGGAACCAGTTGCCCACCCGTTCGCGAACTTTTATTGGCTATGAACAGAATGCTAATCGCTCTATCGGCGCTTTTCGCAGCTTTAATAGTGTCCCCGAAACCGGCAGACGCAGCGATAATTGTGTTTTCCGGACCGGGATATTATTCGCCAGGTTACTACTGGGGTCCTGGTGGCTACCACTATTACCGGCATCCGTATTGGCGGGGCCGTCGCTGGTGGCATCACCGCTGGCGTTATTGGTAAGGCCGCCGGACATTAAAGTCGCAACCGATAGAGAAGAAGTTAACAACCGAATCGTTAACAATTAAACTATACTAACTATTAATGAGAGTCTGCGCGGCTGGCCTAGGTGGGTCGGCCGCGTTAGAACTCGTCAAAGGCAATTTGGGTAGCCGGAACGCCAAGCTCGGCCAGCATTTTTTTGATCGACTTAATCATCGTGGGCGGTCCGCAAAGATAATACTCGACCAAAGCAGGGTCCGGATGAGCACGAAGATAGTTCTGTAAGACAACTTCGTGAATGATGCCGGTTAGTCCGGTCCATTTGTCCTCAGGAAGCGGATTCGATAAGGCTAGGCGGAATTGGAAATTCGGGTTCGCGGCCTCGATTTGCCGAAAGTAATCTTCGTAAAAGGTTTCCTGTCCTGAACGTGCGCCATACCAGAAACTAACTTTGCGATGGGTATGTTCGGTCTCAAACAGATGCGAAATATGCGCCCGCAAAGGCGCCATACCGGATCCCCGGCCGATGTAGACCATTTCTCGCAATGTCGGTTTGATATGGAAATCGCCGAACGGCCCGATCGCCGTAACGTCGTCTCCCGGCTTGAGATTGAAGACGTAGGCTGATCCGACGCCCGGCGGGCAATCTTGGCCTGGGGGTGGAGTGGCGATACGAACATTGAACCGCAATGTTCGCTCGGTTAGCCGGTTGCTCGCTAACGAATAGTTATTGCGACGACCGGTTTCGGCGTTGCGAGCGACGAGGTCAAAGACATGCTGGCGTTCCCAGACTGCTGCATAAGGCTCCGGAATGTCGAACTCACGGAACCGGATATTCTCGTAAGAGGGGATATCGAGTTGAATATAATCGCCGGGAGTGAAGTCCACGGCTTCTGCGCCATCGAGAGGTTCAAGCACAAGCTCCTTAATAAAGGTAGCGACACTGCGATTGCTGACCACACGGAGATGCAGAGGTTTTTGTGCCCGCGCACCGGCGCCACCGGGACGAGCAATGTTTAAAAACAGGCGGCCGTCGCGTTCTTGTACCGGATAGGTGGCGATGCCGCGACAGATCGGAGCACGTGCGGGCGAACCGTCTTCCAGATTGAAGCGGCCGTTGTGTTTTGGGCATTCAATGATGTTCCCTTTTACCAAGCCGTCTGCCAGATGGGTGTTGCCATGCGTGCAGATACCATCCATGGCGTAAAGTTTGCCATGTTCATCACGGACAATGGCGTATGTCTTTTGCCGGTTTTCGAATCGGATGACTTCCGCCGGCGCCAATTCAGCGGATGGGCACACTTCTAGCCAACCTTCCTGATCCGGCCGCGCTTCTGATACGTAGGCGCCTTCGTTCAACCACGGTTTCGGTTCAGGCAGGACCCGCTTCACATGGTAAGCCGCATCCTTGGCTTGGCGAAGCAGCGCAGGAATGATCTCCCGGTAGGTGGCTAGCAAGCCGGGGTAAGGCTTGGGCATGTCCTCCTTCACCGCTTCGTGAAGCCGGGGAACTGCGTGATAAGGTACCAACGGGAACATGTGATGTTCCACGTGATAGTTCATGTTCCAATAGAGGAAACGGTGGATAAAGTTCATGTAGACCGTCCGGCAGTTAAGCCGGTGATCTAGAACGTTCTCCGCCAGACCGGCATGTTGGGTCAGTCCGTAAGTGACCATCAACCAAGAGCCGAAAAGATTAGTGAACCCAACTAATAAGAGCGGAAGAATGCTCCTGGTGTAGATCGCCAGACAGATCGTGGTTGCGTAAATCGCAACGTAAATCCGGGCGCGCGTATAAATCTTCGGAAACTCACTCTCAGGAATAAACATTTTCTCTTCGGCTTCCATCTTTCCGAGGCTATGGAGGATGATCCGGCGAAAATAGACAGGATAGGTTCCGAGGTTAAAAAAGTTGCCGATGACGCGCGGGATGTCCGCTGGCCGTGGTACGGCGATTTCCGGATCGCGGCCAACGATAATCGTGTCGCTATGATGCCGGGTATGGCTCCAACGCCACACGGTTGATTCGCGCATCACCATAAAGGAGGCGATCTCGTACACGAAGTTGTTCATCCAATCTGTCTTAAACGCCGTGCCGTGTCCGCATTCATGCCAGCGCGAATCGGAGGTTGATGCATAAAGAACAGCGTAGATCAGATAAGGAATAACGGCCCACCAAGACGGCCAGAGGCGATAGGTTAAGTAACCGAACCCGATAATCAATCCGAACCAGATAACGGTATCTCGGATGGCGGGTCCATCACGCCGTCCCAAGAGCTTTCGCATTAATGAGCGCGGAACCGGCGATTGATACCATTCGGCCTCAGCGAGGCCGCGTTCGATCGCCTTAGTGGAGTTCTCACCCGTCAGACTGTAGTCCAGCTTAGTAGGCGGCAGCAAAACCGCGGTGGCTTCGGAGCTCATGGGGTGTGGGGAGTTCAGGAGTTCAGGAGTTCAGGAGTTCAGGGGTTCAGGAGTTCAGGGGTTCAGGAGTTCAGGAGTTCAGGGGTTCAGGAGTTCAGGAGTTACAGGAGTTCAGGAGTTGCAGGAGTTGCAGGAGTGAGGGGAGTTGCGGGAGTTCAGGAGTTACATGCAGTCCGGGAGCACAGGCGTTCCAGTATTTGCAGAACGGTGCGAACAAGCATATTGATCCGGTTTTTAGGCGCCGGCGATCGCTCGCATTCTGCAACTCCTGAACTCCTGTAACTCCTGAACTCCTACCTTCCCGGCTTCTTGAACTCAAAAATGCCGTACCGCATCGCTTCCGTCCGGTACGCAAGCCAGATCCGGGCTATGGTTGCAGCAAAAACACGGTTCCGCCGGCCCGGATCGAACAAAAAAGATCTGTACCCTTGATCAGATGCCAAGCGCCTAAGGAATCGCAGAATGACAATCGACCATGTTGGGGCGACCTGACCAGAAATATCCTTCCGGCTTGCCGCAGTTAAACCGGATTTTTCGGCAGTAGCAACTAGCTCGGCGGAAGTCATCAAATGAGGCAGGCGACCCTCGGTGCAAATTGGCCTGAGTAACCAATTTTTTTGCCAGGAGGCCGGCCTTTCGGCGGCCAGCCAAGAGCACACCACGAGGCGCCCCCCGGGCCTTAAGACACGAAAAACGCGGAGAAAGAATTCGTTTTTATCCGGCATATGTTCCGAACTCTCAATCGCGACTGCCGCGTCGAAGCTTTCTGGAACCAGCTCCGCGGTCAACCAATCTGCCATGAGGTACTCTGGGTTGCCCATCGATTCCCCCTTATAAGCATAGAGATATTGCGCTCGAGAAAGAGTCACCGCGGTCACCACCGCGCCATTCTCACGAGCCAGCATCCGAGCGGTTGCACCATAGCCGCAGCCAATATCGCAAACCCTGGTGCCGCTGGTTATTTGCGCGTAGTCGGCGACGAGTTTGACGAGTTGTGCAACCGCCAATTCCGCGGTCTCGTTTCCATGCAGCCAAAGACCATGATGCAGGTGTTCACCCCAAATATCGCGGTAAAATGAGTCGAGCTCATCATAATGATCAGCGACGCTTGCGGAATCGATCGGCCGGTTCGAAGCAATCACATCAAGTTAGCGTCCGATTGAGAAAGCCGGCGAGGATTTCATTAAAAGCATGAGCCCGCTCGACATTACCCAGGTGAGCTGCATCTCTTAGTACAACCAGCTCCGAGCCTGCAACCCTTTGCTGGATCGCGCGCGAGATTCTTTCAGGAAATCCCAAATCCTGTTCGCCCGGGATAAGTAAAGTTCTCGCCTGGATTGCAGAAAGCGCCTCGGTGATATCAAGCCCCTGGACCGCGCGGCAGCAACCGACATAACCTTCAACCGAGGTCGAAAGAATCAGATCCGATACCCAAGCCATAGTGTGGGGGGCCTCCTCAATGAATCGAGGGCTAAACCAGCGTGCGAGCGTCGGTTGGACCTGGGTTTGCAGCCCCTCCGAACGAACTTTGTTGATCCGATCTTCAAGGGTGTTTTTCCCTTGCTGCTCTGTCTGGCTGCCAGTGCTGCAGAGAACCAGGCTGGAGAGCTTATCAGGAAACTGAAGGGCAAAAATCTGGCCAATCATTCCACCGATTGACACGCCAACAAACGCTGCGCGCGGGATCTCTAAGTGCTCAAGCAGCGCCGCGACATCCGACGCAAGTTCTTCCAGGGTGTAGGAGGCGCCTGGGGATTCACTGCCGCCGTGGCCACGCAGATCATAAAGCAAAACGCGAAACCGGCGCATCAGAAGCGGAAGCTGATATCCCCAAATGTCCATGCTCGTCGCCAATGCATGACTCAGCACTACTACCGGCCCCCGCTGGTTGCCTTCCAGCCGGTAGGCGAGTTTGTAGCCGTTGATCGTTGCGGATGCTCTGCTCATAATCTGCACAGGCTTGATCTGGGCCCTGCTCAAATCGAGCCTGTGCAGGCCGTCTCAATCGGTTTTGCCCTTTCGAGACAAGAGCGGATTGTCGGTGCGTTTTTGTTCTTCCGGCGTCAGAAAGCGGCGCAGGTCAGCTTCAATTTCGGCAACGCTTCCGGTCGTCGTCTGAATCCGGTGAAGTTGGTCGAGTTCCCGCACCAAGCGTTCATATCCGTGGCAAATGACTGCAAGCTGAGCCAGGAGATAGACCGGCACAACCGCCTCGCCCTCTTTGACGCTGCACATCAGCCGGGCAAGCGAACGCAGATTTTTGGCGGTGAGCCCGAGCAGCTCGACCTCGATTCCTCCCGTTTTCGGATCCGTGATCTGAACATTGATTTCCTGGATAGCATAGTCAATCTCGACGCTGAATCTGAAGTCGCCCTTTCCTTCAAAAGAAAAGTACTCGACTTGGTCTCCCTCGTTGGTCGCATAGAGCTCTGCCCCTCGACGCTTCACGTCTGTCAGCCAGTTGTCTACCATTAACCGGAGCGCCTCCTCGGAATTGCTCATCCTGCTTGGTCCTTATCAGCGGAGTAAACATAGAAACAGACAGCCAGCACACAAGTACGGAATTCAGAACTAGCGAGGCGGCGCCTCAGACCGGCGAGGCGTATCCGGCAGTTTGATCGCGATGGGTGTAGAACAGCGGGCTTCAGCCGCCTCGCTAGAATCCTTGAAAGGCAAGACCAACGCGAAGTCAACGGAGAGACGCCGCAATAAAACTTGACCTGTCTGCAACATCTTTTGCCTTTCAAGGATTCTAGAGGGGCGTTGCTTGCAACGCCTTCGGCCGACAGGCCGAGCGGACTTCATCGCCACTGGCTGACAATGCGCGAAGGAGCTGCAAGCAGCTCCGGGAGCTCCAAGCAAAACCTGGGACGTTACTTATGGATTTGTACCACGAAATCTGCACGGAAGAATAGGTCACGAAGCGAAGTGAGAGCGCGGAACCGGGGGTTTGACCATCAGAAGAAGGATTTTCAAATCGCAGATTCGGGTTAAATTTGGCGATCCCTTCAAACTATGACCACGATCATCAGCCCGTTTGAACGTTTGGCGCCAAGCGACGGCTCAGCCAATATTCACCATTTTATCAACGGTCAGCTTCGGGCCGGAAAATCCGAGCGATACGGGGAGGTCTATAATCCGGCTCATGGGCGCGTTTCCGGGCGGCTGGCCTTCGCGACCAGAGCGGAGGTCGATGAGGCGGTTTCGGCAGCAGCTAAAGCTTTCCCGGCCTGGTCGCATTCGCCGGCGGTCCGGCGGGCGCGGATTTTGTTCC
>JAFAHI010000522.1 GCA_019237325.1 Verrucomicrobiota bacterium
GGTCTGTTTACCCGTCCGGCCGCATTCGTCGCTTTTCTATTTTTAGGCAGCCTTTGGATTTCGGAGTTGGGAACATCGTGGCTATGGGAATTGCTACCCCCGACGTTGGCCTGCCTTGGTCTCGCACTCGGAGGCGCGGGCCGAAAATGGGGCGCCGACGCCTGGCTGGCACAACGATGGCCATCCTCGTTGTTGTGGTGATCACATAAGGAAAAAACCAAAACGAAGGGACGGCACCGAAGAAACCAACCCCGACCGCGAATGGACGCGAATGAACACGAAGGTTTAAAAACGAACCGCAGATCGACGCAGATCCACGCAGATTAACGGCTATGGAGTAATGGAGCATTGGAGTACCGGAGTGATGGGATCGAGCGGCAAACTCCGACACTCCAACACTCCAGTACTCCAGCGCTCCCTGATCTCTACTATCTGCGTGAATCTGCGTCTATCTGCGGTTCGTCTTGGGTTTTTCCTCCGATCGCGACAACCTTTTGACGTCACGCTGACCCGGTTCGATCTATTATGTGGCATTGAATAAGTTTCATATGCGGGTCTCGGTCATTATTCCCACCCACAATGAGGCACAAGCGATCGATCGTGTTCTAGCAGATCTACCGTCGGATCTGGTTACAGAAGTTGTCGTGGTCGACAGCAATTCGAGCGACGGGACGCCTGAAATTGCGGCGAAATTGGGGGCCCGCGTTATTCAGGAGCCGCGTCGCGGATATGGACGGGCTTGCCTCACCGGGTTGGCTGCAGCGACCTCGCCCGACATCGTTGTGTTCCTCGATGGCGACTACAGTGACCGCCCGTCCGAGCTGCCTATTATTCTCGAACCGATCATCCAAGGAGACGCGGACATCACGATTGGTTCTCGCCTCGGCCGTCAGCGGATTCCGGCGGCGTTGCCCTGGCACCAGGCATTTGGAAACCGTCTCGCCGCCGGTTTAATCCGGATTCTGTACGGATTAGCGATCACCGATCTCGGGCCGTTTCGGGCCGGACGCGCGGACGTGCTTCGCACACTCGCTCTTGAAGAAACCACCTATGGATGGGCGGTCGAGATGATTCTAAAAGGCGCCATCAATGGATTTCGCGTGGCGGAAGTGCCTGTTAGCTACTACCCGCGTATCGGAAAATCAAAGATCGGCGGTACGGTGAAGGGCACGGTCGGCGCTGCTTGGTTCATTCTCAGCTTAACGGTGCGATACTATTTTCGGCATCGGAAGACGCGAAATTCTACGGTGCGCGCAACGGAGTGTTAATATCCTATGGAATCCTTAGGCGAGATGCCCGGGCGGAGCGGCGAATGCCTTCTGGCGATCATGGCGAAAGCACCGAGGCCCGGTGTAGTGAAAACCCGCTTGATTCCGAGTCTCCCTCTCCAGGCTGTCACCGCATTCTATCGTTGTCTTCTGGACGATACCCTGGCGTTGGCGCGATCGCTGGCTGGGGTTGAGACTGCCATCATGTGCCCGGAATCCGATGTTGACGAACTCGCTCTCTTGGCCGGGCCAGGAGTGAGCGTGGTTGCGCAGAAAGGTGACGGTCTTGCCGCCGGCCTTACCTCCGTATTTGCGCACTTCGCAGAAGATCGCCGGCGCCGCACCATTGCCTTCAACAGCGACAGCCCGCATTTGCCGCGCCTAATTCTTGAAGGAGCATTCGAAGCCCTCGCGGTGCACGACTTGGTTATCGGACCGACCTACGATGGCGGCTACTATCTCGTAGGAGCAAATGGATCCCATCCTTCGCTTTTCGCAGGCGACGGA
The DNA here is from genome assembly GCA_019237325.1 of Verrucomicrobiota bacterium. Classification (GTDB taxonomy): domain Bacteria; phylum Verrucomicrobiota; class Verrucomicrobiia; order Chthoniobacterales; family JAFAMB01; genus JAFAVN01. The sequence goes on from JAFAHI010000522.1 coordinate 1,776, forward strand.
ATGGGCACCAGTAACGCCCTGGAGAGACTCTTGGCGCAAGCGCGAGTTCTTGAGCTCTCCGTCGGCTTCACAGATCCTTTTTACGACATCGATGTAGCCGGAGATCTGATTCAGCTCGCTGCCGAATTAGAGGACACTCCAACCAAAGCGCCTCGGACCGCGTCTTGGTTCAAAGAGTGGGGAGATGCAATGACACGGCTGCGGACGGGCACAGAAGACTGATGAAGCTGACTTCATCCCACAGGGTTTGCGGGCTGGGAGCAATTCTGCTCGTGTCGCTGTTTATTTGTTCGTTCAACTTCGGCCGGGTGGGCAGTCCCTCCTTCCTTATATCACTTGCGGTTGCCGGCACTGTCTACCTGCTGGCCATTCATGAGTTCTTCTCCACGTCACGATTTCCGCCGCAGGTTATCGTCATCGGACTGGTGCTTGCTGCGCTGTGGCATGTTCAATTCCTGCGGATGCCGCCTGGCCCGGATGACGACATTCATCGTTATGTTTGGGACGGTCGTTTGCAGGATCTCGGATACAACCCTTACTCGATTCGCCCCAACGATCCCACGTTTAGCTGGT
>JAFAHI010000650.1 GCA_019237325.1 Verrucomicrobiota bacterium
TGGCCGCCCCGCTTGGGAAGAAGCCGGCGCAGAAATGACGTCCGATGTCTTGCCCTATGAAAAGATGAAGATGCGTTTGTTGAACGCTAGTCATCAAACCATGTGCTACATCGGCATGCTAGTCGGTTATGAATATGCCGACGAAGCCATGGGCGACGCGGAAATCGTGCGTTTTGTGCAGCGGATGATGGACGAAGAAGTCACTCCCATTTTAGATCCGGTGCCTGGCATCGACCTTGAGGATTACAAACGAACCCTGATCCGCCGCTTCTCCAATCCTGCGATCAAAGACACCTTGATCCGCCTGGCAACGGAAGGGTCGGCCCGGATCCCGAAATTCGTCCTACCATCCATCGTCGAGAGTCTAAGTTCAGGTACACCAAACCGGCTCCTGATCTTTACGGTGGCCACTTGGTTCCGGTACCTGACCGGGATCGGTGATCGTGGTCGCGAGCTGCCGATTATCGATCCGCTTAAAGATCGGCTACAGGAACGCGCTCGGCAAGGCAAAGAGGATCCAGGTCCATTGTTAGAGATGGCTGAATTGTTCCCGGCCGCTTTAACGCAATCTCGTGTATTCTTAAACGACCTAAGCGAAGCCATGCGCTATTTGTACGGCGAAGGAGCAAGAGCAGCTCTAACGCGGTACGTAGGAGCGTAAGGGTAGGACTGCCTAATCGTAATCGTCCTTCGAAAAGAGTGGTGCGGTCATGTGAGATGCGATCGCCCGGCGCCTGGAGGGGAGCCGCTTTGGCGTGTGCTCGGTCACCCAGCGAATTTCGTCTCAACGTTAATACGGCCGAAACGTGTGAAAGCGGGCGGCTCCCGCGAATAACCCAGCGTGGTCCAGCTCTATGAGCCGGGTGTAAACGAATGGAAGGCCACGCGTGAATGGACCGCGCTGGTGCCGTTCTCGGAAGCCGCTTGCTTTCACTCGTTTTCGGCACCAATGCTGAGGCGAAGGTTGCGAGGGTGGCGGGATACGCGCCAAAGCGGCTCCCCTCCAGGCGTTGGGCGATAGCACATCACATGGCGCGCGCGATCCGTCCGAGGACGAGGACGACGACGATTGCGAGCTTACTGAGCGGTAGGCTTAATTGGGTTGCCGCAAAAGTATCTGCACCGAGGGAGGAGACATCAGCGCAGGAAGTCTTTTCCTGAACTTAACGAGCTGGGCGCCTTCGTTTAGCGCGATATCCAGAATCTCTTCGCCGGGACATTCAAAAAAGGGTCCATTTGCGTCAGGTGTTCCTTGGCTAAAGGCAATCGCCAACATTCCTCCAGGCGAGAGCAACCCGATGAGAGAACTGATGGCGGGCGCTCTTTCGTCCGGCGTAAGATGCATCCACATCGCGTTTGCCAAGATAAAATTGAATCGAGGGTTTCTGGCGGAGACTTTGGCGAGATCGGGCAGCCGATCGTCAATCCATTCGATATCGCGGCAACGGCCAAGGCGCCTGGCGTGGGCTGCCATTTCAGTGGATGGCTCAACCGCGATCACCGTGTGGCCGAGTGACCTAAGCCAGGCCGCGTCTCGGCCTGAACCGGCGCCGACATCAAGAACAAACGCCGGCGATTTTGGGAGTTCTTTTCGCAACCATGCATTTGCGTCCGTAGCCCGGATCGATTCATGACGTTCGACTACCGATTCTGCGTGCAGGTTGTACCATTCGACGGAATCAACGGCCAGATCTGCATAGGGGGCCATGCATAAAGATATAGTGATGTTTGAAATTGAAGCAATGGGATGAAAAGCAGGAGCGAAGAGGGCGAACCGGCGAAAGGGCGAAAAACCGCGAAGCGCCAAGGAAAGCTCAGCCACAGGGACTATAGATCTTACGAGCTCTTCGGCGTGATCTCGTCCAACGCTACGTCGCCCATTCGCGCACTCGCCCATTCGCCCATTCGCCCACTCGCCCATTCGCCCTCGCTGCTCCCTGCCGTTGACATCCTCCGAACTCGGCAGACGTTCTATCAACCCCATCAGACCTATGAACCCGAAGAATACTGCGGTAGTCCTTATTGAGTTCCAGAACGATTTCACAACGAAGGGCGGCAAACTTCACGATGCCGTGAAGCCGGTGATGGAATCGACTGGAATGCTGGAGAACACGGTTGCGACCGTTGATGAAGCCAGAAAAGCAGGCGCCACCATCGTTCACGTCCCGATTCAATTCGCGCCCGATTTTCGAGAAATCAGCAACTCACCTTACGGGATCCTCAAAGGGTGCAAAGACGGTGAGACGTTCCAGAAAGGGACCTGGGGAGCCGAAATTGTTGACGCTCTCAAACCGCAGGGAAGCGATATTGTGGTCGAAGGGAAACGTGGATTAGATGGGTTTGCTACGACTAATCTCGACTTCATTCTACGCAGTCGAAAGATCGAGAATGTCGCCATAGCGGGTTTCTTAACAAATTGCTGCGTAGAATCAACGATGCGGACCGCCTATGAACTCGGCTACAATGTCGTTACCCTGAAAGATTGCGCGGCCACCGTTAGCGAGGAAGCGCACCAAAACGCGATAGAACATGACTTTCCGATGTTCTCGCATCCCCTTACTCACGAAGAATTCCTAACGGAGCTCGCCGGCAAGAAGGTTGCAGCTGCTGCGACGTAGTTGCGAAACGGCGAAACGGCGAGTGGGCGAAACGGCGAAGGATGCGCTGGTAGGGCGAAAAACTCGGCGCGCCCACAGTATGGCTAACATGTGTTGGTTGATCGCGCCGGTTTTGAGCCGCGGCCTGGGGATCGGCAGGTCTTCGAGGTTGTCGCATACACGCCGTTTCGATTCGCGCCATACGTGGACGATCCATACCGCGCAGAACGGCTCAAAACCGGCACGGACACGCGAAAGAGCCAATCACGTTCTTTCCGTGCCGAGTTTTTCGCCCTACCATTGCGGACAGACCGTTCGCCCATTTGCAAAACTTCGTTTCGAGGAATCGCCCTTTCGCTGTCGCGCCGTTTCGCCCATTCGCGGCTTCGCTTCCCCTACTTTCACCCAAAGCCGGCAATGACTACGAGCGCTAGCAATACCGCCGCTATCAAAATGAACAGCAGTACGGAGTCCGCGACCGGATCCGGTAAGCGGATATACCGTCGTCTTTGCTCCGCAGCTAAGCGAACCGTTTCTTCTAACCCGAGTAATCGGTCTTCCGCTTCGGCTTCTTTTAACAAAGCGCGCCGGGCAGTGAAGAAATCGATGATTTTTTCACTCTGCAAATCGGAGCCTGCGGCCCGTTTCTGGGTCGTCTTGGCACTTTCAGACTGTTCTGTGGTAATCATCGAGATTGGTAACGGCGAATCGACAGAGGGGTACCTCTGATCGAGTGATAGTTTGTTGTGATTCACCGTGAGTCCGCTCAGCGCGACTCAGGTTGACCGAAGGAAATACGCCGCGATAGCGGCGGAAGAGCGTCCAGAACCGGCTTTACGGCTTGGCCATCCCAATGTGGGGCAATAGGACCATACGACGCTGCGAGTAAAACCATTCAATTCGCATTTTGATCATATTGCCTCCTTTCAAAGAGAGGGTGAGAGCAAACCAGAAGAACGGTTAGTTAGCAACTGAAATCTAACTCGATCACAGTTTCGATCCGGCAATTTGTTCTGTGGTGACTTGGAAATGCTCCAAAGTATGCTTTCCAAATGCCATGGTGATCGGAACATCGCCGGCGTCGCGGCCTCTGCCAATCACAACTCGACCGATCCGTCGTGCGTTATGGCGAGCATCAAAAGTGTACCACCGCTTTCCGAGAAAAACTTCGAACCAAGCGCTAAAATCCATAGGGTCCGGGCTCGGAGCAACCCCGATATCGCCTAGGTAACCTGTCACATAACGCGCCGGAAAATTTAGGCAACGGCACAGCGTGATTGCCAAGTGAGTGAAGTCGCGGCAAACACCGACTCGTTCCTGAAAAGCCTGAAGCGCAGTCCGGTTGGACCTCGCTTGCATATAGTCAAACCGGATATGCCCGTGAACAAAGTCACAGACCGCTTGCACGCGCCGCCAGCCTGGCGGCATGTGCGCGAAGGTCGACCAGGCAAAGTCCAGCAATTCGCTATCCACCTCACAGTATCGGCTGGGAAGAACGAAAGCCAGGGTCTCGAGTGGCAACGACGTAACGTCATTCTGGGGCTCGCTCAGAACACAAGGATCAGGGTGGCCCGAATCCCGTATGACGGCTTCGCTGAGAAACCGGATGGTGCCGGCTGGCGCGTTTACGCGGCCGCAACGATTCCCGAAACCGTCAAGGTAATCTTCAACCGGCAACCTCGGTTCAATTCGGAAATTTTCCGAAGTTACCAAATCGGAGGTACGAGAAGGATGAATCTGTAGTACGTAGACGATGGTGGTGGCGGCTGGGAGACCCAGGGCG
>JAFAHI010000781.1 GCA_019237325.1 Verrucomicrobiota bacterium
AGCGAAGACGAACCTTCCCGAATTCTCCTATTGGATTGAAAGCGACAATTTGCTGACCGGCAGGTCGAACAACCCTTGGGACCTTGAGCGCACGCCGGGCGGATCGAGCGGCGGCGAATCGGCGGCCATCGCAGCCGGCATGTCACCCCTAGGGCTCGGGACCGATCTCGCCATCTCTGTGCGCGGACCGGCGGCGCAAACTGGCATCGTCTCCCTCAAGGCCACCCATGGGCGCATCCCGATGTTGCAGGTAGTAAAAGAGCGACGTCTTGTGAACGATGTCTGCGTACTCGGCACAGGTCATCATCAGCAGGGCAATCGTGTTCGATTTGCCCGTGTTCAACGTCCGTCCGATTCGATTGGGAACGTAGTTTAACTGCTTAGCGCACTCCAGTACCCGATTCCGTGTAGATTCCTTCACCGGTCCCCGATTCAATGCCGTGGAAGCAGTGGCAACCGATACCCCAGCAAGATCTGCTACTTCTTTAAGGGTGGCCATCGATAAAGTTAATAGGTTAGCACATTCGGAGCCGCGCTTTCGAGCAATAGTTGAGTCCTCTGAGCCGTCCCGGATCAGCTAGATAAACCCAAAAGAATTCGTCGTCTAAGATCCCGGGAGGCTCTGGAGGAATGCCTCAGCTAAGACCGCTCGGACAGCAGCTGCATCACATGATCCGACGTTATCGCTCTCTTTTGTTTCACTGGCGTACTAACAAAAAGAGCCGCAGCCGCGTTTGCAAAACGGGCCGCTTCCGTTAGCAATTTGCCGTTTGCCCAACGGGCACATAGCGCGCCTACAAATGCGTCGCCCGCACCGTGAGTGTCGAGCATACTCACTGGATGAGCCGCTTCCGTGTAAGGAGGTTCATTTCGAACAGCCAGCGCCAAACCCAGGCCGCCGGCCGTTACAATCACTGCAGGAAATTGATCGGACAAAATCGCCGCGGCTCTGGTTGCCGCGGAAAGACTTGTGACGGCAACACCACACATCATTTCTGCTTCTACGGCATTCACTATCAGTAGGTCGACGTTGGCAGCCAGGTCAGACCCCAGCGGACGTGCAGGAGCAGCGTTCAAGATCACGCGGACACCGTGATCCTTGGCCAAAATCGCCGCCGCAAGGTTGGTAACCTCGAGCACTTCATTTTGGAGAACCAAAACCCTGGCTCTAGCGATGAGCCGCTCTGCTTTGTCGACCTCTGCTTTGGACAGATGCAGATTTGCACCAGAGACGATCACTGCTCCATAATCTCCTTCGGCATCGACTATAGCCACGCTCATCCCGGAACCGGTTTCTACATCGACGGAAACATGTTGAGTGTCTACCGCAGCGCTCTTCAAGTGTTCCAAAAGTCGGACGCCGAAATCATCGTTGCCCACCCTGCTGACCATCGATACAGAAGCTCCGAACTGAGCCGCCGCAGCAGCCTGATTTCCTCCCTTGCCGCCCGACTTGTATCCCCAGGATTGTCCGGGCAGCGTCTCCCCCTTTCTCGGTCGCGCGGAAGCACGAACAAGAATGTCTAGATGCAAACTACCGACCACTACCACCTGGGCAGAACTGCCTGAATTAGGTTCGAAGTCGCCGGCGTTCATGGAGCTGTTACTGCTTCTAATGGATGAACATGCCTCCATTAACATCAATCGTCGCACCAGTCACAAACGAAGAGAGGTCAGACGCCAAAAACAAGAACACGGTTGCTATTTCGCGTGGGCTTGCAATCCGCCCCAAGGGAATCGTACTAAGGATCTTGTTGAACGTTTCTTTGCTCATCAAATCGCCACGGATATCGGTGTCTACCATACCAGGTGCAACGGCATTAACCCGAATCCCTTTCGGCGCGAGTTCGCGAGCCATGTCTTTCGTCAAACCTAGCATGCCCGCCTTTGCAGCCGAGTAGTGTGGCCCGCCGAAAAACCCGCCGCCAGTCAACGCGGAAACCGAAGAAGTCGAAGCGATTGACCCTTTACCCCGACTGATCATGTGCGGGATAAACACTTGAGAGAGGTACAGCATGCCACGGAGGCTCACATCTAGGACCGCATCATAGTTCTCCGGTTTGACATCCATGATGCGGATCGGCTGGGTAATACCCGCATTATTTATCAAGACGTCTACGTGCCCAAAATCCTCGACGATCTGTCGAGCAACAGATTCACATTCATCTTTTTTTGTAACGTTACAGACATACCCTTTGTGAGCCTTACCAATTGTGCTCGCAACTTGATCCGGATGTTGCCGGCCCAGATCCAATAAGGCTACGGCTGCTCCGTGTTCGGCAAAAAGTCGCGCTGTAGCCAGCCCAATTCCGTTTTCCGTTGCTGCACCTGAAATAACAGCGACTCGATTTTCTAATAACATAGTTGGTTCTATTGCTTTCTTTCTTAAATACCTGTCGTTTGAAACGGCCCGATCGCCCGGTGTTCTCCATGAAATTCCATTAGAATCACAATTTTCGCCTCACCTTCCCAATACGGCTCTTCTCACCAAGCTCTGACTAACCACCGCATCTTGCCGTCTTATCGCGTCCAGTAAATTTGCCTCGCTAGTTAGTCGCTTCGCGACTTCCCAAAGTGCGTTGACCATAGCGATGTTATTTTCGCACTCCTGAACCGGATCCATACCGGTAACATCCGGAAAGGTGTCAAAGTAGATGACTCCGTCGAAAGCTTGGCGCTGGAGTTGAAAGAGGAGCTCCAAAGTCTGAACCAGGTTTACTGTACCAACCATTAGTCCGTCGTCACGGCGGCCATAGCCGTCATTGAGGTGGATTCCCAGAAGCTCGCTTTCGCGTTGAATCAGCGCAGCGGCAAAAGCTGGGGATTCACCAGCATAAAGCACATGAGCAAAGTCCAGAGTTACCCCCAAACCAGGACGGTCAACTTTCTTGATCGCCAGAAGCGTCATTGCCAGGTTCGCCAGCAAGCTGAACGTGCGAGGCTCGCTCGGTTTGTACTCGATGCTTATCTTAATTCGGGGGTTATGATCGGCGACCTCACGGATTGCCTGTGTTTCCGCTTCCCAAATGGCGTCGTAGTCGACATGAAAAGGGTACTCCCAACCATCTTGCCCCAGCCAGATTGTCAATAAATCCCCCCCGGTGTCATCAAGAACGTCGATAGCGCTTTTGGTGAGGTCGATCGCTGCTTGACGGACCTTAGAATCCGGGTTGGTGAACGCGCCTAGTTTGAAGCCTGGATCTGAATAGTAGCGCATGGCGATTCCGTTCACTATCAGTCCGCAATCGCGCGCAGAAGCGATGATTTCGTCCGGTTTAGCCTTATCGAAATGATCCGGAAAGTTAAGGTCCACCGCCGAAAGCCGCCGGACCTGACTCGCGCGCTCAATCAACTCCAGCGTGCTGGGTTTGTGCGATGCACTGCTCCAACAAAGCTCGGGACGGGCGGCAAATGAATTTAATCTGGAAGCATATTTCATAAGGTCAAATGAGCCCTTGATTTATTGTCAATGGGCCACTGTTCTAATCAAAATAGTTAACTTGTTATTCACAAACGGTAGTAGCGTGCTGCGTTGTCGTGAAAAAGCTTCCGGCGTTCGTCTATACTGAATGATGCAGTAATTTCTTGGAAGGACCCGTAGAGCGTATCGAAGTCGCTAAACAGTTTATCGATCGGAAAATTACTTGCGAACATGCATCGGGAAATGCCAAACGCTTCGATGGTTCGCAGGACGAACGGACGGATGCTCTCAACCGTCCAATTCCAATCGACCGTACCCAGTCCCGAAATCTTAACCACAACGTTAGGAGCACCGGCTAGTTGCCGGATACCCCGCTCCCAGAGACGGATTCCTTCCTCGTCGCGATCCACAGGCATGCCCGCATGATTGAGAATGATAAGGGTTTCTGGGTTGGCATGCGCTAACGCCGCGGCGTCTGCCATTTGTGCCGGGTAAAGCTGCAGGTCGAAAGACAAACCGAATTGGTGGAGCAATGCGAAACCTCTTCGCCATGCGCTTGCATTAACCAGGTCAGGCCGATCCACGTATGTCTTCACCGGGTCAGGATGCCAATTGATCATGTGCCGGATGCCGCGAACGTTTTTGTAGCGGAGGTGAGCCTCTAGGACTTGCTCTACATCAGGCGCATCTAGAGTCGCGCGGGCGACGATGCCGTGAGGATAGCCGTCCTGATCGGCCACTGCTTGCAACCATCGGGTTTCGCCGACCGGGTCGGCCGGATCCCAGCCGGTTTGGACATGGACGGACTTCACCACGTTTTGATTCCGGATATCCTCTAGGTAGTCTTTGAGGAGGTAGTCCTTCGCGATTGGTTCTATATTGCCTTCCAAGCGCAGCTTGAGCGGCCGCTCCTGAAGCCAGGGATATTTGTTATTTTGGAGGTCCCAAAGATGGTGATGCGGATCGATGACCGGTTCCCTGTCATGCATTTCCTCGTTCTCCGTTACTAGCGGCGCTTCCGCGTGACTTGATCGGCAAAAACTGCCACGATTACGACCACGCCTGTCGCCACCAGTTGCCAGAACGATGGCACGTTCAGCAAAGTCAATCCGTTCTGCATCGCGCCAAGCGTCAACGCGCCGACCAGCGCTCCCAGGGGATTGCCCTCACCACCAAACAGACTCGCACCGCCGATCACGGCTGCCCCGATCGCTTGCAGTTCGAACCCGGCGCCGCCGATCGGTTCGGCGGCGCCTATGCGCCCGATCAGAACAAACCCAGCAAAGGTAGCAAGTAACCCGGAGATCGCATAAACGCAGATCTTGACTCGGTCGATATTGATCCCGGCAAGCCGGGCCGCCTCCTCGTTACCGCCGACCGCAATAATTTGTTCTCCGAAAGCGGTGTAGCGTACCACTAGGAATGCCAATAAAGCGATGGCCAGCGCCAAAATCACCGGCGTCGGGATGCCTCCCACGTCGCCTGCAAAGATCGCCCTGAACGTGGCATCGATTCCATAGATAGGCTTGCCGTCCGTGAAAATGAGGGCAGCCCCACGATAAATGCTGAGCATTCCCAAGGTGACAATGAAATCGGGTAACTTTAGCTTGGCGATCAAGATCCCGTTGATCAGGCCGCATAACACGCCCAACACGATCCCGGCTACGATGCCTAGTAGAAAGTTTTGCGGCAGCAAACTAGCTGTTATCATGCTAGTCAACCCAACCACCGACCCTACGGACAGATCGATGCCGCGAGCCATCACGACCAGCGTCATGCCCACGGCAATCATGGCATTTATCGAGGATTGCAGCAGAATGTCCAGGAGGTTGCTTGGAGCGTAGAAACTGCTCGTAAGAACAGAAAAGACAATGAAAAGGAGCGCGACCCCAGCAACGACGCTGGCACTACGTATCCACCCTAAACTAACTTTTTTCTCGCGCGGCGCGGCGGATGCCTGAGCATCGGCCGCAACCTGCGAAACGCGGTCATTTGTCATGAGCGAGTGACCTCCCCGCTTGCGTATTTCATTAGTAAATCCTCTGTTAAATCCGAACAGTCATCGATGGTCTGAACCAGTCGGCCTCCGCGCATGACTCCCACCCGGTCGCAGAGCGCGAGGATCTCGGGTAGTTCAGACGAAATAACCAGTAAGGCGCAACCATCCTTGGCCAGACGGCGCATGAGTTCATGAATTTCGAATTTTGCGCCGACATCGATTCCACGAGTCGGCTCATCGAATAGAAAGATCCTTGCCCCCGATTGAAGCCATCGCGCGATGACCACTTTCTGTTGATTGCCACCGGAAAGATTCCTGATCCGCACCCCGGCACGACGCGGACGGATCGCCATTTCTTCAATGTAGCGTTCGATATCCTGGCGCCGCTGTTTAAGCCGCAGAAAACCCGATGGGGAGTACTGCTGAAAGTTGGCGAGGCCGAAATTTCGTTCCACGTCCATGTTTGGCACAAGCGCCTGTTTGCGGCGGTCTTCCGGAATCAAGGCGATGCCCGCTGCTTTTGCGTCGGCAGGCTGCCGGAGATCGAGCGGTTTACCGTTTACATAGACACTGCCGGCATCCTTCCGATCGGCGCCGAAAATGCACCGCGCTAGCTCCGTTCTGCCGGAACCGACCAATCCGGCCAATCCAAAGATTTCGCCGGTCCGCAAAGTCAAGTTGATATCGTGTAGTTTCCCTGCGGCGGAGATCCCTTCGAGCCGTAGAGCTTCCGTTCCGCCGGCGCGCACAACAGGTTTTGCCGAGTGTTGAAGTTCCTCCGCCAGCCTGCGTCCGGCGATCATGTTGATCAGTTCGTCAGCGCTGACCTCCTGCGTGGCACGGCTAGCCACCACCCGGCCATCCCGCAGCACGGTGACACGATCGGAAATCGCGTAGACCTCCGGGATGCGATGCGAGATGTAAATAATCCCTTTGCCGCTGCTTTTGAGTTGCCGAATAAGAGCAAACAATCCGTCTCGTTCTGCCGGCGTAAGACTAGAAGTTGGTTCATCGAACCCGATAATTTTGCCGCCGCGAGCCAAGGTCCGAGCGATTTCGACCACCTGCCGCTCTGCCATGCCTAAGGAACCCACGCGAGCGGTGACCGGAAGCCGCGGGGCGAGAGGTTTAAGAATTTCTCGCGCTCTCGCTTGGAACTGACTCCGCGGGACAACGCCTAAAGCTTCAGTCTGTCCGAGAAAGATGTTTTGTGCGACATCGAGCTGCGGAACAAGACTCGGCTCCTGGCTTACTAGTCCAATACCGAGAGCCAACGCATGGCGTGGGTCATCGATAGCGACCTCACCCACACCATCAAGCTCAATGGTACCCGAGTCAGGCGGCTGGACACCAAAAAGGATTTTCATCAGCGTCGATTTGCCCGCCCCGTTTTCGCCCATCAGGGCGTGGACTTCGCCCGCTCTGAGGTCAAAGTCTACGCCCTTCAGCGCCTGCACCCCAGCGAACGCTTTTGCGATGCCTCGAAGCTGAAGAAGCGGCTTCGAGGGGGTTTCGGCGTTTGGAATCTGCATACCCTCTCCCTAATGGATCGGTGATCCGCCTACTTAGTGGGCACGGCTGGATTGGTGAAATCTTTGGCGTTGTCGGCCGTAATCAGGGCATGTTGCGACACGACCCAAGGCGGGATCTGCTGACAGCCTAACAACCGCAAAGCCACTTGTACTCCGAGCACACCCTCCTGAAAATCCAGCTCACTGACTGTAGCCCGCTCCTCGCCATTGCCGATTGATCTTACTGCTTCACGAATGCCGTCGGTGCCAACTACTGCTATCTGTTTTAACTTTCCAGCGCTCTTCACCGCTTCAACGACACCGAGAGCCATCCCATCGTTATTGGCATACACTCCGACCAGGTCAGGATTCGTGCGGATGATATTGGAGGTAACATTCATGGCCGTCAGGCGATCCCAATTGCCCGGCTGACTGGCCACCAATACGAGGTTTGGATATTTCTTGAGGGTTTCGGTAAATCCCTTGATCCGATTCCGAGCGTTCGGAGAACCAGCCTGGCCCTCAATCTGCGCGACTTTTCCCCCGTTTGGGTAAAGTTGATGAAGGAATTCAGCTGCTTTCGAACCAATATCCACTTGATCCTGGCCAACGTAGCTACTGGCTCCTTCAGTCCGCGCGTCGTCAATCACGACGGTCGGAATGTTAAGTTTCTTAGCCGCTTGGATTACCGGGACCAGATTTGAATCGGACTGAGGCGAAAGCAACAGTGCCTCGGGCTTCTTGGACAACATCGTCTGCGCTAGGTTTAGTTGCTCAACGAGTGAGGACTCGTCTTTGGGCGCTGCACGTCGACCTGGATATTGTATTTGGCAGCCTCGCTTTTAATTCCGGCGGCGACATCCTGCCAGAATTCATTAATTAAGGTCTTAGTAACGTAAGCAAAGTGGAGCGGCTTCTTTGGAGTGGGCACAGGGCCGAAAGTTTTCTCTAGATCTACAGACTCAATTTTCTCGGCCGTTCCGGTGGGGTACGTCGAACAGGGCTCATCCGCTCGCGCGAGCGTGGCGACGAAAAGAAAAGACGCCGCTAAAGCGACGACTACTGATCGGTTTTGTTTTATAGGGCAATGCATGTCTTAGATTGGGTTATTGGGTGGTATGGGGTTTGATTTGATTGGGTAAGGGGAAAAGGATTCATTTCATGTTGGTGTACCGGGTGTACATGTCTTCGCGCTTCTGGTTAGTCAGTTCGAGAAGGCGCAAAACGAGGAAATCGCCAAACAACAAGAGAGCCGTCTCGTAGTGTGTGCCCATGGTCAGAATGCTGGATTCAGCCGCTACGTCCGCCATCGTTTGACCAGGCAGATAAATCAGGCTGTCGACCGGCATTTCAGAAGCCTGGGCGGGCTGCGCGGTAACAACTACCGTCCGGCCGCCCGCTTCTCGCGCCACTTTGAGTAAGGTTTCAATTGTTGGAAAATGTCCGGGACCGGCGCTGGCTAGAAAAAGGTCACCCCGGCCGATACGCGGTGTTACCATTTCGCCAACAACGTAGGACTGGAAACCTGCGTGCATGAGGCGCATCGCGATGGCCTGCATCATGAGCCCTTCCCGGCCTGCTCCGTAACAAACGATCCGGCGAGCCGCGACGATTTCCTGGGCCAAGACTTCCAGTTGTCCGGGATCCACTTGGTCGAAGACGTTTTCCAAGTCGAGACAGGCCCGCCGGCCTAACGCATGCAAATCAAAATGAGACTCTGGATTCATATTCTTTCTCGAATGCCTGTCTCTTCCGGGACTACGCCCACGGATCGTGCCGATTCTGAGTCCCTTGTCCGGCGAAACCAGAGCCGGCTGGTCAACTGCTCGCGTATGACGCCAATGGCGATGGCCAAGATCATCGTTGCGCCCCAAATGGCTTCGGTCAGGTGTGGACTGAAACCGAGCAAATTAAATCCTGTGGAAATGATCTGGAGGAGTACGAGAGAAAGGGTGAGACCCAATACCTTGCCGAAACCGCCGTTTGGGTCGATTCCACCGAGTACGGCAGCGAGGATCGTAATCAGCAAATAAGACTCGGCGTAGCCCGCGCGAGCGGAATTAAATCGCGCCATCATGACCACAGCGGCTACCCAGCACAACAGGCTTGAGACAACGTAAACCCAAACCAGGATCCAGCCTGTCGGTACGCCAGAGTACCGCGTGGCCTTTTCGTTCGAGCCGATCATCCGAACCGACACACCAAAGGGCGTGTGGTTCATCATTACCCCAACCAGAATCGTACATAGCAGGAAAAGAATCATCGACGCGGGAATGCCTAGCATGCTGCCATTGCCCAAAAAGAGGATTACGGATGGAAACCCGCCGATGACTCCGCCGTTGGTGGCATAGACCGCCAAGCCTTTTACCGCAGTCATAGTGCCAAGCGTAACCAGGATTGGGTGCACACGCAGAAAGGCGACAATTGCGCCGGTGATAAAGCCAATCACGAAGGCCGTTGTGAATCCCGCCGCCAACGCAAGAGCAACTGCACTACCGTCTGCCACGGGCGAGGTGCCGGGCGCGATCAATCTGGTGAGGATCGCGGCCATGACGAGCGCGGACAGATTGGCGGTCGCGATGATCGCTAAGTTCAGCCCGCCGCTCATCAACGGGATCATCATGGCAAGAGCTAAGATGCCTAACTCAGGCATTTGAAAGGCCATGGACCGAAGTGTCTCGGCGGATAGAAAGCGGGCCGGCGCGAAAGAGCCAAAGAAAAGAATGGCGACACAGATCAAACCTGCAAGCATCACGACGGTCGGATCTCGCTCGCACAAAGCTATCACTGCGGGGCGCGCAGGAGGTGGAGTTGCGGCGGCTTCAGTCGGCATTGACAGCACTCCTTTTTCTCTGTCGCATTGCGGCGTAAGCAGTGACACTCACGCTGATCAAGATGACGAGGCCGGTGACAAGGCCGAATGAATAAGACGACACGCCAAGCAGCGTCAGACCATTCTGCAGAATGGCTAACAAGACGATTCCAAAGATAGTACCGCTAACGGTGCCAGTTCCTCCCAACAAACTCGCGCCACCCAGAACAACCGCAGCCAAAACATCCAGCTCTCTTCCGATTAAAGCCCCAGGTACAACTTCTTCGACGCGGTGCGCTTCAACCAATCCGGCGAATCCGGCCACTAACCCTGAATATCCATAAACCAGGCAATGAAGGCCCAGCAGGTTACAGCCTACACGTTTAGCTGCTTCCGGGTTTCCACCCAGTGCGTAGATCTGCAGGCCGAGCGCAAGCCTGCTTAGCAACAACACCGTAAGAAGCAGCGCGGTTGTAGCGACTACAATCGGAAAGGGAATGCCAAAGAGTGACAAGTCCGCCGTGAACCAATCGGGTAAATCGTAGAGCGACTTACCGTCCGTCACGAAGAGCAGCATCGAGAAATAGAATGTCATGGTGGAAATCGTGACGATGACCGACAGAGCCTTCAGAAAGTAGATAAGCAGCGCATTTACGATCCCGAGCAGAAAGCCAAACCCGGCACTTAAAACGAAAGCCAGCACCCAATTCCCGCCGAGCTGAATGATAATGATTGCTGTCAGGTACTGACTGACTGCGGCGACTGCTGCAAAAGAGATATCAATCCCGCCGGAGATAAGGACGACCAGTAGCCCACAGGCCATGATCGCCATTACTGAATAATTTTCGAGCAGTGCGACGAGATTGCCTGCTGATAGAAACGTGCGAGACAGAGTCGAAAAAACGAGTGCCATCACGCAGATGATGCCAGCCAACTGAACGTCATGACGTCGAAACGCCGCCTTGATGACAGAACCGGAGTTAGGCATAGATGGCCTCCCTTAGTTCTTGCTCGCTAACTCGACGAGGATCGTACGTGCCAACGATCGCGCCTGAGCGCATCACCAGGATGCGGTGGCTTTGGTACAAGACTTCCTCGATTTCGTCCGAGATAAGCAGGATCCCGATGCCACGCTTCGCGAGAGCGTCTACCACCTGGAAAATGCCGGCTTTGGCACCGATGTCGACGCCCACCGTTGGCGAATCCAGTAGCAACACACGTGGGTCTGTCGCAAGCCACTTGGCTAATACAACCCTTTGTTGATTGCCGCCGGAGAGTTGTTGAACCGGCCGTTCCGCATTGTTAGTTTTGACGCGCAACTCCTGAAAGATCCAACGCTTGATTGTTTCAGTTCGGTGCGTCTCGTCAATCAGCCCCAGCGGCCCAGTGAGCCTGTCTAATACAGAGACCACAGCATTGTCGGCGATGGTCTGCGGCATCACCAATCCCAACGAAAGACGGTCTTCGGACACGTAAGCGATCTTGTGGCGGATCGCGTCCTGGTTCGTGCGTAGTTGTACCTGCTTGCCGTCGACCCAGATCTCACCCGAATCCGGCGGGTTCATGCCAAACAATGAAAGAGCAAGCTCTGTGCGGCCGGCGCCGAGACGGCCGATGAGTCCCACGATTTCGCCAGGTCGCACTTCGAGTTCGATGTTGTGGTATTGCCCTTCGCGCGTAAGGCCACGGACTTCGAGCATTGGCGCGGATTTTACCGAGAACGCGGGTTTCAGGCTGCTCTCGAACACATGTCCCGTGATTAGTTCAGCTAGTCGGCGCCGGTCTAGCTCGCGCACCCAGTAAGTGCCAAGGTTGTGACCGTCGCGCAAAACAGTGACGCGCTCTGCTATGGTCATTACCTCGTCCAGCCGATGGCTGACAAACACCGTTGCGATTCCCTGACGATTGAGTTCGTGAATGGTAGCCAGCAGCGCAGCCACTTCCTCATGAGTCAATGAAGCCGTTGGCTCGTCCATGACGATCAGCCGCGGTTACTCCCGGGCCAGAGCCCGACAGATCGCCACTAGCTGCCGCGTCGCGATGGATAGGGTGCCGACCAACGTGTCCGGTGGCAGCGAAACATTGAGCCGCTCCATTACAG
>JAFAHI010000102.1 GCA_019237325.1 Verrucomicrobiota bacterium
AGGATGAACCGGGTCGAGGTGGACCCGGGCAAAGGAGTGGCTAGAGCACAGGCGGGTGCGCTAGTGCGCGACCTTGACCAAGCAACCCAACGATATGGACTGGCTACCACTTCGGGTGGTTGCCCGACGGTAGGAATTGCGGGTCTAACGCTCGGTGGAGGAGAAGGATTTCTGATGTCGAAATATGGCGCCGCCTGCGACAACCTGCTGTCAGCACAACTTGTAACGGTGGATGGGCGGCAGGTCGAGGCCAGCCAGACCTCTAATCCGGATCTGTTTTGGGCGATCCGGGGTGGAGGCGGGAATTTCGGAGTAGCAACGGCCTTGGAGTACCAGCTCCATCCCATGACGAACGTTCTCGCTGGAACGTTGATGTATCCAGCCGGACAGATAACAGAGTTGCTGCCGGCTGTCTCCAAGCTCGTAGCGGCAGCACCGGATGAATTGAACATTGTGGGCGAAGTACTGCCGTCTCAAAAAGGAGCCGGATTCTTAGTGCTCTTCTTCCATACCGGTGATGCGTCCCAAGGCCGGGACCTACTCAGGAATTGGCGAGCACTCAAGCCGCAAGAAGACACGGTTCGGGAAATGTCCTATCTGGAAGCTCAGCTAACAATCAACCCTTACGCGTCGGTCGCCCATTTCCAAACTGATGTCGTGGTTCCTGAACTTAATGCGAGGGTGATTGAGACGATAACAACAGCGGCCAACGACGCACCGCCAAATACCAGGGTATTTGTGGTGCCGATTTACGGCGCCGTCACACGTGTTGGAGTGAGCGACACGGCGTATGCCTTGCGGCAGCCGGGTTACGAATTGGATATCATGGGTCGCTGGAACACGCCGGCAGAGAAAAAGAGTGCGGTGCAATGGGTCAAAGCTCTCCAGAGCAAATTGCAGCCGTTTGCCCATGGGCTGTACATCAACCAACTCGGTGAAACTAGCGACGACCTTGTGCGCGCGGGCTACGGACCCAACTACGCTCGTCTGGCAGAGATCAAGAAAAAGTACGACCCCAACAATCTGTTGCGGCTTAACCAGAACATCACGCCTGCCTAGTCCAAATGCTCTCTGTGGTACGGTAGGGATGAGCTCCTGCTCATCCGCAGGTACAGGGTTGGAGTCCGGAACTGACGGGGATGGCGACGACTCGCTTTACAAAAGGCTGGCCGCAGGCTCAAGCCGCGACCAGCGGACGAGCAGGAGCTCATCCCTACCGTATGCCACGCTCACGGTGCCTCGTTAATAATCAACAAATACGGATAATCCGCTGCCGTGACGGTCAACGTCAGTTCGTTTCCTGTGGCAGAATTAACGACCACAGGCACCGAGACATCGTTTAGGGGATCATAAACACTGATAGACGCACCTTTTGCGTGCACCCCGGTGAACTTGATTTCAAAAGTCTCGGGAGTCAGCGGTTGAGCGATATTCCTAGTCATCACGTAATACGGGATAACAAATTTATGAGTATTTACTTGATAAGGCAGGAAGGCGAATGCTTCCCGGTCATAGCCCGGTGGGTGCGCCGCCGTGCCATCTCCGGCAAACTGGTAGTTATTATTTGAACCCAGGATCTCCTTCACTTCTAACTTCCTGGTCTTCGATTCAGTCAGCGAATTGTCCACCCCATTCGCCATCTGTGACACGATCTCACTGATGATATGCAACGCAGGCGACACGTAGGGAGTATCATCGGCCGGGTAGGTCGAGTTTGTGACTGCATACTGCTCAAAT
This sequence comes from Verrucomicrobiota bacterium, assembly GCA_019237325.1. Taxonomy (GTDB): domain Bacteria; phylum Verrucomicrobiota; class Verrucomicrobiia; order Chthoniobacterales; family JAFAMB01; genus JAFAVN01. The sequence goes on from JAFAHI010000102.1 coordinate 1,738, forward strand.
GTCAGCGAGAGCACCTGGTAATCCCAATCACCGCCGCCACAGGCCGCAAACAAGTCCACTAGCCCCGCGCCTTTATTGAGAAAGAACGTCAGTATTCGTGACTCGCCTTTGGCTTTCATCAAAAGAGAGGTCGGACTGTCCATCACGCCAACCGCCGCCGGGATTATACCGATCTCGGTTATAAAAACCGTGCACGGCAAGACCCGCCCGTTAACGACTCGCGCATGCTGGCCATGCGCTGCACCATAAACGGAGGTTGTTATAGAAGTCAGGTCCCGGATAATGGTTTCAGTTTGAAGCCCTGTGCCGTAGTACTCCGGCATGTAGGTGCTGTAGCTAGGTATGAAACTGTAGTCATCAACGTCCAGCAAGGCGTTCAGCATCCCTTCTACCCGCTCCTGTCCAGCCGGGTAGGTGGCAGATACCGGGTAAGGATGCTTGCCTAAGGCGCCGAACCTAGGCGGCTCCAGTGACGAAGCCGCGAACGGATTCTCATTAGCAAACCCGTCTTCCAGAACCACACCGCCAAACTGCCCAGCGTTCTCTGTTAACACAGCGGCCGTGTTGGTCATCAGTGCGTTCCCCACCGAAAGGCTATCTGCCAACATCGGCTGCCCATAATACAGAGGTAGAATCAGATATTGACTCCCAAACGTAAGCTCATTCCACAACTCTAAATCAAACCCCATATCACTAGCCCCAGGCTTGGTCCCCAAACATTGGGTCACAATATTGCTAATCGCTAACACGTACTTTTCCCAACCAGCCATCGTCGCCGCCTGCTGGGCTGCGTTGTAGTGGGGATCATCCGGTACCGTGAACGGTATGTATTTGAATGTATTCATCCCGATCACTTGCCCCGCAGTAAGCGCCACTGGCAGCGGTTGAGATAGCGTAACCGTATTGCCGCTAATACCGGTCACAATCACCTGGTTCATCGTATAGGTGTTCAGATTACTGATGCCGCTGTATCCGACGACTAAATCACTGGTGCCGTCTAGTTGAACACTGGTAGCTCCTTGTGCTGCGTTCGCCGTCACCGTATGGATCATTGAAAGATGCGGACACGGATTACCCTGATTCGCATTCAGTACAATCAGAGGACGCAATCCCCACTTTTGCGCGGCTTGCAGCGCGGCGATCGCCGTCGGCTGGCTGGAAATGTTAGATTCGGTCTGATAATCCAGATCGCCCCAGTCTAACTCAATGCGCATCCTCTTAAATCCATGAGTTGCTAACATCTGTGCAACCAGATCGACGTTTTCGGCGTTCGGATTAAAATTGACTCCGACACCCTGGATAAAATGCGACGCCGGGGCCGTTGTTAAATACGCCCGGGAAGGGTAGATCCACTGAGAATCTATCCCAAACGGCTGATCCAATAGATAGTTTTTGTTCGTATAAGCTCCTGCCAGGCCTTGCATCTCCTGGGACTCTGCAAATAGGCAACTAACAAGCAGGACTATAAATACACTGATTTTGCGCTTCATAACGTGAACTAGGCTTAGTTGCGAGGTTCTAGATTACTTTGCCTAAGCCGCCTTCTCATCGCCCGTACGACTTTCGGGCACTTGAAAATGAGACTCTGGATCAGGAATTTAGAATTCTCGGCGTCAACCCAGCCACGATTTCAGCTCACCAAGATTTGCGCGAGTCGACATTTACAAAATTGGAATTTGTAATTTGCAAATAATAGTTTTTTTAATTCTTACGAACTAACCCGCACCGACATAATTTTGTTTGATGGTAGTGAATGACCACCGACACGCCGTGGAAAGTGCAGGCACGATTCGCTTCTAAGTAGTTGGGTGCCGGTGGTTTTTTCATCGCGCGTCGTCGGTTATCAGTGCGAATTACCCGAATCCGCAAAGCCGAAAAAAGGCGAGAATATTGGAATTTCTATAACTTTGTCGGAACGATGTGACCGTGCACAACCCAAAGCCAATCCCGAAAGATTACCGTCTGGTAAGGTTTTGTATCCTGCTGATTTTTTTAGTCAGCTACCTCGGGAACAACCATCAGAGCCCATCCTCGGCACACGTCGGTGGCTCAGGGGTTTCCGAAGGCAGTTGGTTTTGGCGGCGGCGGATGTTCTCGCTTGGTTGGCTCTCGTTCTAAACTCGCAGTGTTCTTAAATTCTCGTATTTATTGCTTGTCATATCCACTACAGAAAAATTAATAAGTCGGCTACAGAGGTCGTTCCCGCGTGCTTTAGCGGCGTCCATTCAGCCGGGAAGCGGGCGTTGGGGGATGGGGATTGAGCCAACCAAAGAGGAGTACGACCCACGGTGTCGGTTATGAGATTAAGCCCCATATGCGCCGCCTGCCTCGTTTCGGTGTTGTGGGCTTTTATAGTTTCGGAAGGGGCTTGCCAGACCGATTCCACGGCAGACCATGTCATCCAAGAAATACCTTTTAGGATCAGGTCGCCCGGGAACTACGAACTTGCCCGTGACCTCTCGGTAAACGGCAATGAGACGGCTATTACCGTGGTAGGCACGGCTAACGTCGTCATCGACCTAAACAGGCACACTCTGGCGAATCTAGCGACTGCGGGCATCGGAGTCGCTGTTGAAACCTCCAAATTCGTTACTATCAAGAACGGCGTCGTCTATGGCTTTGGTTACGGCGTGAAATTCGATGCTGGCAGCGAAAGCTCGCTCATAAAGAATGTTACCCTGGCTAACAACGGTATCGGTATTAATACAGCGGCCAACAGGAGCACGATCGAAGGCTGTTTTATGAGTGGTACCGGGGCTGGTTCAGGAATCGCACTCGCCGCGAATACAACCGGGGTTCTCGCTGAAAATAATCAGATCAATGGCTTCAGTTATGGCATCCAAAGCGCTGCCGGCTCCGACTCGAAGTACGATTATAACCGCATTTCTAACTGTAATATCGGTCTATATGTCTACAGCGCCGACGAGTATATTGGGAATGTATTTACCGGCTGCTCCGTCAACATCCAACCGGCGAACTGAAATCTGAACCACGCGAGAGGCTATGCCACTGGTCCTTACTTTGGACCATATTACGGCGGTTGAGGCCCATACGGCGGCGGCGACTTTATCTTCAGCGGACGGCATTACTATCATGACTACGGATGGCACCATTTCTACGGCCACAGCTTCGGCGTTCATCACTTTCATGGTGGCGGATTTCACGGTGGTGGGCACCGGTAGGGATGAGCTCCCGAGTGAGAAGAAGAAAAATCTCACGCAAAGACGCAAAGGCGCAAAGGTTCGGACCATGCGAGAGTAGGTTCGTGGACGTACCGGCGTGTTGGGGGCTATTGCAGAGGTGGAAACGCTCATCTTTCACCGCGCTAAGGATAAAGGTTATTAACGACTCGATGGATAACGTCTTTCAACAGGTTTCTACCGAAGTTGATCAAAAGTCCTAGGCGTCATGCTGCATGGTCCGAACCTTTGCGCCTTTGCGTCTTTGCGTGAGATTTTCTGTTTTGGTTCGCGGCCACGCGCGATTTGACAACCGTGAGGTCGAGCGTCACTAGGGGTCATGCATTCGGTTCCATTTGTGGATTCGCATACTGGCGGAGAACCAACCCGGGTCATTCTGGAAGCTCCTTTTGATCTGGGCTCGGGCAGCTTAGCAGAACGCCGCGAAATATTTGCCGCCAAATACGACGACTATCGGCGCGCCTTCTGCACGGAACCGAGAGCGAGTGATACCACCGTTGGGGCCCTTTTGGTCCCCCCGTCTGACCCTACGTGTTCCGTCGGCGTCATTTATTTCAACAACACTGGTTACCTCAACATGTGTGGCCACGGGACCATCGGGCTTGTCCGGACATTGGAATATCTGGGAAGACTGCAACCGGGACCACACCGAATCGATACACCGGTTGGCGCTGTTGGCGCGACGCTGCACGCCGATGGACGGGTCTCGATCGAAAACGTCGCTGCTTACCGCGCCGAAAAAGGTTTTGTGTTGCCAGTCGACGGCTTAGGGAAGATAGCAGGCGATATCGCTTGGGGCGGGAATTGGTTTTTCTTGATCGAAAACCACGGCTTGGAAATCGCCCTAAAAAACCGCGACCAGTTAACAGACTATTGCTTACGCGTTAGGGAAGCGCTCGCGCTTCGCTCCGAAACCCAAAAGATCGATCATATCGAGCTGCTCGGCCCTTCGCACGTCGCCGATAGCCGCAACTTCGTGCTCTGTCCCGGAGGCGCCTATGATCGCAGTCCCTGCGGTACAGGTACGAGTGCTAAACTGGCTTGCCTCTGCGCCGATGGAAAACTTTCTCCTGGCCAGATCTGGCGGCAAGAGAGCGTAATCGGAACCATATTCGAAGCGGCATATCATCTCGACAGAGCAGGCTCAATCATCCCCACCATCACCGGATCCGCTTTCGTAAACGCTAAAGGCGACATCGTTTTAGATGAGCAGGACCCGTTTCAGTTCGGTATCTCCTGACTCCCAGATCCGAAGATGGAAAGATCCGCAGATTACACAGATTACGCAGATTTCGGTTCAGGGCTCGGGAGCGGCCTGTCAGATAAAAACCGTCTTAGACCGTCGAGTTGGTGAACGGAGAAACGATGGAAGCAACCCACGTCGTGTTGGCCACGGGCGCCGATGCGATCAAGCTTCTTCCGACCTTACCGATACGTAAACGCAAAGGGCACCTGGCGATTACCGACCGGTTACCGCGACCGCTTATTCGGCATCAACTGATCGAGACCGGCTACTTGCAAAGTGCCCACGGTTCGGATCATGCCTCAGTCGCTTTCAATCTGCAGCCGCGCAGCGCAGGCCAGCTGCTGATCGGTTCCAGCCGTCAATTTGAGTCGAGCGGTGAAGTGGAATTGCCCATTGTGAAGCGAATGCTAGAACAAGCCGTTTCTTACGTGCCGGCGCTTCGCGATTTTCTTGTAACCAGGATCTGGACAGGGTTTCGGGCCGCGACACCCGATGGTTTACCGTTGATTGGCCCGTGTCCAAACGTACCCGGATTAATTCTGGCAACTGGGCACGAAGGACTCGGTATTACCACTTCGTTGGCGACAGCCAAGCTGGTCCGGCAGCATGTCACCGGCGCCAAGGCCGAGATCGATCCAACGCCTTATTTACCCGATCACTTTTCTCCAGCGACATGAAACAGATTTTGATCAACGGAAAGCCGCAAGAAATCGAAGAGGGCGCCAGTCTGCTTGCGGTCCTTTTATTATTGAAGCAATCGGCAAAGACAGGTTAAGAGCAGTGGCCTATCAAACCGGAGAAAAACAGTATCACGTTGACTGCGATATCGCCGCGGTGGGCTACGGGTTGGTGCCGAACAATGAGTTAGCTGGGTTGCTCGGATGCGAGACCCGCGACGGCTATGTTGTCGTAGACAATGATCAACGCAGTACCGTCGCCAACTTATTTGCCGCCGGAGAAATCACGGGGATTGGCGGTGTCGAAAAATCAATGATCGAAGGTGAGATCGCAGGCGTCTGCTGCACCGGTCAGTCTGCAGATCATTGCTGGCGACACCGGAATCGCGGCCGGCAATTTGCTAAACTTTTAGAAAAAAGTTTCCGCCTTTCTCCCGCTCTTAAAAAATTAGCAACCGACTACACGATCCTGTGTCACTGCGAGGATGTTACCTTGGGCGAGGTGAACCAATTCAACGATTGGCGTCTGGCAAAGTTGCAGCGCCGGATTGGGATGGGACCGTGCCAAGGCAGAATTTGTGGCCCGACATTTTCATTTCTTTGCGGCAACGGAACCCCGGGCGCCCAACCGCTATCGGCTAGACCGCCTGTCTTTGCAACCCACTTAGAGCATCTGATACCAAGTGCCCTGTCCGGGAAATAACATAGCTTTCGTTGCGATCAAAATGGGCCGCCGGCAAGGCGCGAGGAGGGCGCATATCTGAATCGATACGTAACCGACGAGCAACGCAGCCGTCGGCCCATTTTCATCGCAACCCTCCGGGCCGTGGCCATTTGGCTGATTTTCCGCGTTGCTCACTCCTTACGTATCAATGCAGATATGCCCGTCGTTCGCGCCTTGAAAATCAGCCAAATGACCGACGGCGAAAGTTATGCTATTTCCCGGACAGGGCACTAGAGAAAAACTATGAATTGGAACGGTGTTATCCCTGCGGTCACGACTCCATTCGATCCGAATGGAGAAATAAAACAGGATTGGATGAAGAAGCATTTACGATGGTTAATCGGTGCCGGTTGCAATGGGATCGTGCCGCTCGGTTCTTTGGGCGAAGGCGCCACTTTAAGTTTCGACGAAAAACGCGCGGTCTTAAGTCTCAGTTGTGAAGCCGTGGGAACGGACGGCGTGGTCGTAGCCGGAATTGCCGCATTGTCGACTCGCGAAGCAGTGAAATTGGCCCAGGAAGCGGAGAAAATCGGTTGCCATGGTCTGATGGTCCTCCCTCCCTATGCCTATTCTTCCGATTGGTTGGAAATGAAAAGTCATGTGCGAGCCGTCATCGAGTCAACCGCTCTGCCTTGCACGTTGTATAATAATCCCATCGCTTATAAGACCGATTTCTTGCCGGCGCAGATTGCAGAACTCGCCCAGGAATGTCCGGGCCTCCAAGCAGTAAAAGAATCTTCCAGCGATGTCAGGCGGATCGCTGCGCTCAAAGAATTGCTAGACGACCGGCTACATCTGTTAGTGGGTGTTGACGACCTTATCGTGGAAGGTATAAAAGCCGGGGCAGTCGGTTGGATCGCAGGGTTGGCGAACGCGTTTCCAAAGGAATCCGTAGAACTTTTCCGCCTGGCTTCGACTCAACAACACGAGGAGCTCTGGAAATTGTACCGATGGTTCCTGCCCTTATTGCGTCTGGATACCATTGTTAAGTTCGTTCAAGCGATTAAGTTTGTGCAGGAAGAAGTCGGCGCCGGTTTCGCCCGAACCCGCCCTCCTCGCCTTGCTCTTACCGAAGACGAACGAGCCCAGGTGAGACGTATTTTGAAAAAGGCTCTGTCCGAGCCAGTCTTGAAGCCGTTGACATTCCCAGGCTAGTTTTGGTGAGAAGTGAAAAGCCTGCCATGAGCAAGCATTAAGCTTACGACAAGCTCAAGCCAGGACGCGTCGAATGGGTTGACTTCGCTCTTCTCCCGGCTAGCTTTCCCGGCTTCGAGGCACCCGTAGCTCAATTGGATAGAGTATATGACTTCGGATCATAGGGTTGCAGGTTCGAGCCCTGCCGGGTGCAAGTCGCGATTTTACAAACATTTGCGATATAGGCAGCGCTCTATCCGCCGCACGCCCGAGCGACACCTGTTCGCGTTTGTAAAGCCCGATTGCGATGTCTACCAGAGCTTCGTGCTCGCTAACCTGGATGTCGCGAATCCGATCATCTGGAATGGTAACGGTCATTCAATGCGTACGCTAATCGAGCGGGCTAAAGAAGCAAGGCGGCGACGCTCGAGACGAGCGCTTGTCCGACTGATCGCATAATGGGGCGTTCACGACTTCGTCCAGGGGCTTTTTCGTTTACTGCTTACTGCCCCCATGGTTTTCGCCAGATTGCGTTCAGCAGCTCGATAGTCGCGTTGAGCAACCGCCACAAATATCGCATCGAGTATGTTTAGTTGAGCAATCCGCGCGGCGGCATTTTCACCCAAAAGCGGTGACCCTCGAGACGTGGACGCTAACACTACGTCAGCTAGCTCAGCCAGAGGCGAGGCGGCGTAGCTGGTTACTGCGATCGTTCTAGCGCCCTGTCTACGGGCAATGGTCACAGCGTCTAGCACTGCGGTCGTGGCTCCGGAGTGCGAGAAGCCAATGACGGCGTCATCCGGACCGAGCAGCGATGCGGACATCAGCATCATATGCGGATCATCGTAGACGCTGGATTGGATGCCGATTCGGAGAAATTTGTGCGAGACATCACGCGCGATCTGCGCCGACCCACCAACTCCATAGAAATTCCGCTGAGCCGCCCGATAGAGGATATCGGTTGCCCGGTCAAAGGCGTTCATGTCTAGAATGGCCAGCGTTTCTTCGAGCGCTTGCATGGCGCTTCGAAAGACCTTCTGCACGATCTGTTGCGACGAGTCGTCCGGTGAGAGATCTTGGTGGAGGTCAGCAGTGGGAAGCCGGAGGTACTCAGCAACTCCGGCCCGAAAATCGCGGAACCCATTAAACCCAAGCTTCTTGGAGATCTTAGCGACCATCGCTTCAGATACTCCGGCTCCCTGCGCAACTTCTTTTATAGAAGTTGCTTCGTCAAAGCTCTCTCGTTTGAACACTGACTCCACCACCTTGACTTCAAGCGGAGTCAAAGATGGAAGCGCCATTCGAATTCTGGGACCGACTGCTTTCGGATCCGTACCAGGCATATGTAGTCTTATCGTCACGTTACACCATCGATCGACGTCGCAATTGAGAATCGCTTGGCCAGAGCGATAGCAGGGAACTTGTTCCCTCTCTTGTACAGCTCTGGTCTGCATCTAACAAGGCCGATGACATCCATCAGTCTTGCGCCTGAAGCGTTCCTCAATAGCCGGCGGGTTAGTTGTTGTGGTTCGTTCGAGTTCGGGTTGTCCAGTTATCACACGACTTTATAATTATTTATAAAATTGAAAAGTAAATGGACTAAATTTTCGTGACAAATCGTCGGTCTTTGTTTCACAAAATCGCTAATATGGTTCGCGATAACTTCCTTATTATAAGCCACATATCGTCCGTCTGGCCTCGGATCCTTAGTTGTAAATCACGTTTCTGAAGTACGCCCGAAAAACTTTCTTACTTGACAATATATGAAAAAGTTAGAAAGTCTGAACCGTTTCAGAGAACCAGATTTTATCCCGGTTAGCTGAGCTGGCCGGCAAGCTTCCAAGTTCCCCCAGGCTGTCTATAACCCGATCCAGGCAAAAGCAAGACGTCCCAATCCAACCGTCATCGGCCCTTTAACCGGAACCATCCATGCATCTCACCGCCAACCCTCAAACTGGTGCGCTCGCGGCGCTGTTTCTTTCCTGCTTTCTCGTCACCCCCGATGTTCGGGCTGAAGAACCCGAAGTAGCTGTCGTGGTCAAAATCGCCGGCATTCCCTGGTTTAGCGCTATGGAGAAAGGCATCAAGGAGGCTGGCAAAGAGACTGGGCTAAACGCTTACATGGTCGGACCCACTACGGCCGATCCCGCTCAGCAGGTTCGCCTGGTCGAAGATTTAGTTGCCAAAAAGGTGCGGGTCATTGCGGTTGTTCCGAATGATGCCAAGGCGCTCGAGCCAGTGTTCAAGCGTGCTGAGTCAGTGGGGATTCCAGTAGTCACTCACGAGTCTCCTGATCAACAGGGCAACACCTGGGACATTGAGATGATCGACAATCAGCAATTCGGTGAGTTGTACATGCAAAGCCTGGCCAAATATATGGGTGAAGAAGGCGAATACATGGTTGTCGTCGGCGGGCTAACTGTTCCGCTTCACAATGCCTGGGCTGATTACGCAATCGCCTATCAGAAAGAACACTATCCAAAGATGCACCTCGTGGCGGACAGGTTCGGCGTCGGAGAAAGCCTGGACGAAACCAAACGGATAACGAACAACATGATCCTGGCTCATCCGAACCTGAAAGGCGCGCTGATTTATGGGAGTTCCGGCGTCGTGGGTGCTGCCCAAGCCGTTAAGGAAGCGGGTAAAAAAGATCAGATAGCTGTTATCGGCACTTGTTCGCCTTCTCAAGCCCGTAAGTACATCATGGAGGGTATTATTCGCGAGAGCTACATTTGGAGTCCGGTTGAAGCTGGGAAAGCCATTGTCCACCTGGCAAAACTGGTCATTGATGGCACTCCGATCACGGAAGGAATGGATTTCCCCGGCCTAGGCAAGGCGACTGTCGATCCACAAAAGCGGGTGATCCGGGCGATCAAGCTTCAGGCTATCAACAAGGATACGGTTGCTGAGCTCGCTACGCTCGGGCTCTGAGCAGGGTCAGTTAGGCAGGATCTCAATAAAGACTGGCTTTCACCACCTTCAGGCATTCTCGGATCTCTCACTTTCGGCGTGGTTGTTCGGAGCGAAAAGGCAATGAGTGAAACACTAAATGACGGACAATCGCTGGCGAAAAGGCCGTTCACTGTCGCGGACGCCGAGGCGCCGTTTATCGAGATGCGCGGCATCAGCAAGCGCTTCGGCGGAGTGCAGGCGCTAGCGGATGTCAGTTTCACAGTCAGGACGGCCGAGATTCATTGCTTGGCTGGAGAAAACGGCTGCGGCAAAAGCACTTTGATCAAGATCTTGTCGGGAGTTCATGCCCCCGATGAAGGCCAGATTGTTCTTGAGGGCAAAATTCACTCTCATTTGTCCCCATCCTTCTCGCAGCGCTTTGGGATCCAGATCATCTACCAAGATCTGTCGCTTTTCCCAAACCTCTCAGTGGCAGACAACATCGGCTTTGCTCACCACGTAGAAATGCCGATGCGCTTCGTGAATCGCCGAGCGACCCGCGAGCAAGCTCAAGCTGTAATGGAGCGGCTCAATGTTTCGCTGCCACCGGACACGTTGGTCGGCACCCTATCCATCGCGACGCGGCAGCTAGTGGCGATCTGTCGGGCTCTGGCCCGGGAGCAACCGCGGCTGATCGTCATGGACGAGCCAACGGCTTCATTGACTCATGAGGAAGTGACTGCGCTGCTGGCTACCATTCACGAACTCAAACGTCAGGGAATCGCAACGGTGTTTGTCAGCCATCGGCTGGACGAGGTAATGACCATAGCAGAGCGCGTCACTGTCTTGCGCGACGGTCACAACCTTGGCACTTACTGGGTGCGCGAGCTAGACCGGCGCCGGCTAGCTGAACTAATCACGGGACATGTGTTCGAGAGCAGCCTGAAACCTGCGTTCTCGGGAAAAGCTGCGCCAGTGCTCGAAGTCCGCGGCCTTACGCGCAAAGGGCAATACCGCAACATCGAACTCGAAGTGCGACCTGGCGAAATCGTAGGACTCATCGGTCGTCTCGGCGCCGGCCGTACAGAGCTTGCTCTTTCATTGTTTGGCATGAACCCGGCGGATTCGGGCGAGATCTGGGTTGACGGCAAGCAGGTACAACTACGCACGAACCAGGACGCGATCCGGCACAAGATTGCTTACGTGTCCGAAGACCGCCTCTCGTTGGGCTTGGTGATGCCGCAGACCATCGCCGACAATGCTGTGGTTTCTGTATTAGAGAGGCTCACCGGGCCGCTGGGGCTGATTGACGAGACGCACCGAACTGAAACAATCAAGCGTTGGATCTTTCAGGAGT
>JAFAHI010000243.1 GCA_019237325.1 Verrucomicrobiota bacterium
GGCCGTTGCACTGCCAGCGTTTGGATCGTGCGAACAGCCGGCGGCGTCGCCGGGTAGGGCGGGATCGGAGGCGAAGAAACAACCTCCAATGATTTTGGTGGAACGTGGCGTCTGAACCCCACTTCGGTGATCGGCGCTGGACCCGGGTGCACAGGCCTATCGATAGCCAACGGGCCACCGCCGGTCAGATCTACCAGGCGCACGCGAAACTCATAATCGTTTCCATAACGCAATACCGGCACACCAGTCATATCCGAATTGGGATTCGGCAACGTGGGCGGTGGCAGCGGCTGTCCTGTTTTCGAAGTATTCGCAGCATTGACCGCGTAAGCCAGCAATTGCACCACCGGATCGGGTAGCACCAGACTGGCGCCGGCCCATTGGGCAAAATAAAGCGGTAACCAGCCCGGCTGATCATTGGTGGTGTTGTCATTTGTGCTTGGACGTACTGGCGCTGGGGCGACCCAAAACTCATTTCCACTGATCGAAGTCGAAGCCGCGCCGCCGAACGAAGTCTGGTTGAACGGCAGGGTACCATTTACGAAGCAAAGCGAGCTCCAAGCCGTCGTCCCTTTCAATCTGACATCGACGCGATAACCCTGCACACCGAGCGGCGCTTCGGGAGTGTTGGTGGTACCACTAACGCGGTCGCGCAAAAGATCTATCTGATTGTTCAGCCAGACGGTGACCTGTTCGTCATCCCAGCCAATCTGGATTCCGGCCTCCGTTCCGGGTGCAATTTGGTTAGGATCTAACGTCACGGCGTCAATCGTTGCCGGTTGATTGGCATGGACGATCTGCGCGAATCCGTCGTCATATTCGTCGGCTTCCAATTGGGCCTCGTCCAGATTAGAGGGGGGCGTTGCAACAATGGGAAAAAGCGTGGCGGCAAACAGGCTCCGCCTATGAGTTGCATCAAGATCAGGAAGCCGTGCTGCGTATGACTTCACCGTGTCCGGGTTGGCCTGAAAGTCGTTCACCCAGGGATTAGTGCTGGGCGAAGTATCGAGCGCGACCCAGATGAATCCGCCATTGGTTAGCAGTGCGGGCGAAAGAGGGATCGATGCGGAGTAGATCAGCCCCAAATCTTGGGCAAGGACGGGCTGTCGCAGGGCGTACGAAATCACCTGACCCCAGCTTATTTTGTTATCTGGCGGCGGAAGGGTGGCGCTCAATCCGGGCGCCTGGGCCCGGAGGGCACAGCCGAATCCATCGCCCACGCTGAGGTCATTTGAGCGCGGTCTCTCGAAAGGAAATGCCACCGTGTAGCTCTTTGGAAGCGATTTCAGGATACGCGCTGTTGCGGGGGGTACGGTGGACACTTTGCCGCTAGTGACAGTGATTCCCTTAGCCACAAGCTGGTTGAACAACGTGGAAAATAGTGTGGGTGCGACCGGCGGCGGCTGCGCGGTGTACTTCACAGTTTTCGAAGGCGCTGTCGCGGTTGACGGTAACGAATCGAGGCCGGACACCAGATTAATCACAAGGTCGACGGTGGTACCGGCGAATTGCGGGCCGCCACCCAAAGGGACCGTAGGGTCGCCCACAGGCAACAAGAGGAAATTCAGTGTGAGGACGCCGGATGGACCGTCCCACCGCTGCGGGAAAGCCATCAGACTGAGTTCGAGATCGTTCAATGCCATGGTAATGCTTTCTCCTGGTCAGCCGACGGTCAGCTTGGGCGTAGTGATGCTTTGTGAAAAGGTCCAGGAGCCATCGAAATCGATGCTGATAACCCAACAGATACTGATGTGAATCCCGACTGAGCACGACGCGATCATGGTGATGATCTCAGGCCCGATGCTGACCGGTGGCGGCAGCAGATGGACCGGTGGGGTAATCGGATTTAAGGAGAACCCGAGCGCTGCCGAAAGCGTGATTGAGGCGCTGGCCAGACCGTCGAGCACGTCCACTGAAGCCTGCCCGGTCAGGATGGCCATCAGCGTGATCGTGTTGCCGGTGACGTTGAGTTGGACCGCAATGGTGATTGATGCTGAACCGGAGGCAATGCCTAGATCAATGGCCAGTCCTAGTCCTATGCCCGCCTGAATTGTTAAAGATGGCTGGTTGCTCTGGACGCCAAAATCCATCAATCCGTTGCCCGCTAGCGGTGAGACGATCCAATTAAAAGGATTGTCCGGATCGCCGATCCCGATCAGAAAATCCACTGACAGCGGCGAAAACTGAACAGCCAGGCCAAGATCAAGACTAATGTCCGTCAGGTTCCCCAGCCCGAGCGGCATATCGCCGATGGTGAAGGTGTCGCGGACGGTCAATTTGCCGTCAGAAAGCGCAACATCGAGATTGGCGCCTATGCCCCCGGGAAGAAACTGCGCTAGGGCTTGTAAGTCACTGAAGACATCTTTGACGATACTGAGCGCATCGCCCATTTGAACGTTGAGGCCGGTCAGTCCCGCCTTGGTGTGCTCATCTGCGGCAAAGCCGCCCGTAATAGTCAGGATCGGACTGGGACCGAAAACCGGAACAGTGACCAGAAAAGACAGGTTTGTAATGGTCAGGCTCCAGCTCGGTGAGGCCGAGGAGTCCACCGAATAGGTCAGAGCAGCAGGCGGGAGACTCGGATCGGTCGTGTCGGCGTACTGCAGTGCAATCTTAATGACGCCGAGATCGATGAGCGTCGCCTGTTGGTTCGGGTCGAAATTGAAGGTCTTCGAGTAGTGAAAGCCTTGGGTGATCGTATTGATCTGTTCCAGCGCACCTTGGATCAGTGACAGCGCAGTCGCGATATCAGGGAAAAGGCCGGTGGAATTGAGGATCGACGCGATATCCCCAAGGTTGGGCGAACCGGGATTGGTGGGGGCCGACCCTGGTTTAGGCGGCCCTGGAGGATTGGGCTTTGGGAATTGCAGCCCTGGAACGGCAGCAGTGGTCGGGATCTGGGGCGATTCAAACAGGACCTTATGAGTGCCTGTTGAATGCATTAAGCTGTAAAACGTCTCCGGCTGAGTGAGTTGAAGGATATCGGCAACATCGGACAAGAACCAAAAATCGGTAACGCCGGCCGGCTGAACCAGAGGCACTGGAAAATCATCCGGCAATGCAGAGGGGGCTGGATCGGAAAACTTGCGTTGCCCCATACTCCATCCACCGCCGCGAGGTATTTGCGGCGCGCCGCGAAGGGCCACACCCAACGCCGGGACCGGCGCCCCCGTGTTGGTTTCTGTAATCATGCCCACCTCGAAGGCAGAGCAACGGAGAGTCGTACCCGGCAGGCTGATCGATTGACCGGCTTCAACCGCGCACCCAACCGCTGGAGTAAAAGGTCCAACCTGATCGAACAACGCTTTCATCGTGTTGGGATCAGGGGTTTGCCCGTCCGGCTGAAGCTGCAAATAACCAACGATATCTTTCGATGCGACTAGAACTGGAGGATTAACGATCCCCAAGACCGGCGCGCTGAAACCGCCGCTCAAGACCTTGAGACTTGGCGCAACTCCGAGATCAGCATCGAAGAGCACTTCCTGGAAGCGGAAGGCATCATTGCCGGGGATAGGATTGGGAACCGTAACGAATTGGGGCAGCTCCCTGATATTGCGAACATTGAATGCGCCGATGAATGCGCCCTGGTGCACACGGTTTGTCCAGTCTGCGGTCGGATCTGGAGGAAACTGAAACTGTCCCTGTGACGCCGGTTGCCACCCGGAATCAGTGCGAAAAATCCACCCGGCGTTCTGCCGTTGCATGGTGATCGTACGAACCGCCCGGACGCAGTAGGGGTAAATGACGCTAGCCGCCTTGATAACTTCGTAGGCGGTTCGACCGATCGTGGTTTCGAATTGCACCTTGATGATAGCGGGCGGAATCTGGTCAGGCTTATTCCAATCGCTGTAAATACTGGCGCCGTAACCCGAGAAATCGATCCTGCGCACCGGTACGCCCGGTTCCTTCCGTTCACCGCTGCGGCCAAAATCGTTTTCGAAAATTTGCCCCACTCCGCCCTGTCCGCCAACGGCCACTCCCAGGACTGTATAACCGTAGCCGTTCGGCGCCATCCCGATGACCGGCCCATGAGTTGAGTCCGGATCGGTGAAACCGGGAAAAGCTGCGTCTGGTCTGTCCGGATGTTCCGGCATAACGGTCAGTTGTAGGGCGCCCTCGAGCTTGGGCGGTGCCGGACTCGGATTTGGTACAAATGATTCAGGAAATTGCGGGATGTTCGTCTGGAACTGGCCGCCCTCGGTCACGAACAGAGATTTTTTCCCGTTCTGCGGGCGGTTGGACTGGATGATCAATGCGTTCAATCCGAACGGCAGACTGAAGCTGGCGGCGAACGATAAGCCGGCAGCAACGTTTTCGATGTTCTGGACGAGGACCGGACCTGGGCTGAATGGGACCAGTTGCTGGTTGTTGGGCGCGGCGATCAGTAAGGGATTTCCGTCCGAAGCAGGTTCGCAAAAGATAGGTCCAGTCTGGTCGGGAGCAGTGGATTCCATCGGCTCCCAAGAGACCTGGGGCAGTGCAAAGGTTGCCACAAGGGACCCGTTGAGCGATAGCCACAGGCCGGTCAACGCTATGGTCGGCGCAATATCGGCGCTACCCGGTTGACCGGAAGTTTCGGGAGCGGCAAGTCGGCCTAGCTCGGGAGCGAGTGCGACACCGAAGAGATCGACGCGTGTGGACAAATCGAGGAGGGCGGGATTAGCGCCGGCAGCGACCGAGGTTGCGGCGACGATATCACCGCGGATTGCAATCGAAGACGGGAACGGCGTTCCGGCGTTCCCGGCAGCTTGGGGTGGCGGTAAAATTTCGAACCCGAGCAAAGGGCGGGTCTTACCGCCGGCCCAGGCAATCAGCGCCAGAAGTGTGCCGAGCGTGCTCTGATCCGCTTCGCGCTGAATGAATGTCAGATCAAAGTTTGCAGCGTACGGGTCTGGAAGCGTCGGCAGCAGCCAGCGCAAATCGAAAAACAACGCGGAAGTGCACTCCAGTAGGTTCAGGTTCCGAATAACGCCGGACAACACAAAGGCGGCGGGTGCGTCCACGCCCAACAAAGCGTTCTCGAGTGCCAGCGGGACAATGGGCTTGCGCATGTCCGAACCGCCCGCGATTAGGAACAGAAGCGTGATGGTCGCAGTTTGCTCCATTCGCAGTAGAGCGCCCCCTTCAAACGGAAAGCGCGCTCCGGTCGCTGCCAGGGGTACATCAAGATGGGCAGTAACTGTCCCCGTACTGACAAGCAGTTCCCGTCCGGGCGTTGCAAGAAACGCAAAGACAAAGACTGGCGCCGTACTGAAGTCTACGGACGCATTGAGCTTAGAAGGCGCGGTCTGCGGCCAAAGCTGATAGGCCGTTATTGCAGGCTTGGCCTGTCCCGATACAAAAACAAAAAGCGAGCCTGTGCCGATTTCGATAAGACCCGTTGCGATCGGTACATTTGCAGGTTCGACAGCGGTTTGGATCGAAGCGCCTAGCCCAAATTGAATCAGGCAGGTCCCAGGCCCGGATGCTTCCGGTAGGTTGCTAGCGCTAACATTTGCAAGCGCAAGAGCCCATCCGGACACGGTAATAGGGCCGGCTCCGGACGGGACGAACTCAGACGAATCGACACTCTGGAAAGCAAAGTTCGCTGGGGAGGGAAAGAAGGGGATAATAACAAGCGGCAGCCCGGTCGCCTCGAACGGCGGGTCGCCGCTCCAATCTAGCTTGATCGTCGAGCCATACGCCTGCGCGCTGGCAGGAGCCACGGCGGTGAAGGTTGCGTCGGTTTGTCCGAACAGAATGGTCACATTGGCTGGCGGCGTGAAAACCGCGGCTGCAGCGTCGCCGCCCGAACCACCCGAGCTCACCGGTGATGGTGCAGGCGAAAGGGTCAAGCTGACCGTGAGTGTCTCACCGGCCGGAACAACGTAGACTCCATTCTGGAAACTGAGCGGCGCCGAAGAACTGAGCGTGCCGCCGGTGATGGTGAACCCGGTGAATTCGCCTTTAGGTAGAGCCGATCCAAGCAGGTCTGCCAGAAACCAGACACTGCCTGCGCCCAGCGAAAGATTCGACGGCGCCGGAGGCGGAATCAGGAATTCACGAATTGGAAATACCGCAAAAGGCGAAGCCGGGCTACCAAAAGCAAACGGAAGCGAAACAGTTAAAACAATCAGATCGACCCAGTGCAGTGTACCCTGAAGATCTTGGAACGGACCATAGGTTTGAAGTACGCGTGCGCTTCTTGTCCATTCCGGAAGGCCCGCGGGATTCGACGGAGTGGCGCCGAGCGCACTGCGTATTACGGCTGCCGTCTGCGGCTGCGCCGCAGCCATCGCCGCGGTAGCGATTGTCTGCAACTCAGCAGAGAGCTTTGGATCGGCTGGTGGCCCTGCCGCCTTCATACGCGCGCTCACCAACCGGATTTCGTTAATACTCCTGCCGGCGAGAAGTGTCTGAGCCAAGGCGTGGCGAGCTGCAGCTAATGCTTCAGGAGAAACTCCCGGACTTGATCTCCACCCCCCTGTGAGCTGTTCGAGCGCAGCACTAACCGTTGCGGCGTCCGGATTGGCAACCGGCCGTTCGTCGGGGCTTGGCATACTCGTCCTCCTTTGTCAGTGACGCTCAAGCTACTTCTGCTTTGAGTAGCGGGTCGTTACCGATCGCGCGTCCCCCTCCGCAGATCAATACGTACAATTACGTACGTACACGGAGCGCCTAAGTAGGCGACGTCTCCGATCTGCCTCAAGTGGTTCGCAAGGCGGCAGCGCTTTTTCGCAAGAGTCCGACAGGGTTAGCAAAAGCCCGAGAGAGGAGTTTTTCGCCGACTGTATGTTGGGCCTGTGAGAATAAACTCAGGAGCGAATAATAAGAAGGCGCCTATTCGTTGTAGTCCCGCCTCCTTAATTTTTTCTACGGTTTGGGGCTTCGATGCCGCGTCGACGACCGGTGCGCGTCGCAAGCGGAAAGAACTAGCGAGCCTGTATGCTGCTTACGCTTCCTTTCTAACCCACTAACCCGACGCTCAACATAGACAAACGCAACAACCCAACGAATCATACATATGGCATCGATTTCTTTTCGTACGCTTGGTAATTCCGGCATCAACGTCTCGGGGCTTGGCCTGGGCTGCATGGGGATGACGTGGGCTTACGGACCCAGTGATGAAGCAGAAGCCTTGCAGGTTCTGCGTCGTTATATTGAATTAGGCGGCAATTTTTTGGATACCGCCGAAATCTACGGCCCTTACACGAACGAAGAATTAGTCGGCCGCTTTCTCCGGGAAGTGCCCCGAGAGAGCGTTGTCGTGGCAACGAAGTTCGGCTTCAAATTGGTAAACGGCGAGCGGATGGGCGTCGATAGCTCGCCGGAGAATGTCCGTCGCGCGTGCGATGGGAGTCTTAAACGGTTAGGCATCGACCAGATCGATTTGTACTATCAACACCGGGTTGACCCGAATGTGCCGATCGAAGAAACCGTCGGGGCGCTGAAGGAGCTGGTGGCGGCCGGCAAGATACGTGCTATCGGCCTTTCGGAAGCGCATTCCGAAACGATTCGCCGGGCAGCTAAAGTGCATCCGGTCGTCGCGTTGCAGAGTGAGTACTCGCTTTGGACCCGTGATGTCGAAACCAATGGAGTGCTGGCCACTTGCCGGGAACTCGGTGTCACGTTTGTCCCTTACAGTCCTTTGGGGCGCGGCTTTCTCACTGGGGCGATTCAAAAGCTTTCGGATCTCGATCCGAGCGATTGGCGTTTAACCAATCCTCGTTTCGCCCAAGAAGTTTTTGAGACTAACCTGAAACTCGCAGAGGCCGTGAAAAAGCTGGCCGCCAAGAAAAATTGTACACCAGCTCAATACGCTTTGGCCTGGGTTCTAGCTCAGGGGAACGATATGATTCCCATCCCTGGTACGAAGCGAGTGAAATATCTGGAAGACAACATGGGAGCGCTAGCGGTGCAACTGACTGAGTCCGATCTGAAGGAGACAAATGATACCTTCAGCGAGCTGAAAGTCGCTGGGGAACGGTATACGCCTGAGATGATGACGATGGTGCACCGCTAATCGGAATGGGAGAAGTGAGAGGTGAAAAGTGAGAGGTGAGAAGCGTGGGCAGCCGGCAGTGAAATCACCAATCACTTTTCACTAATCACTTCTCACCTCTCACGGCCCTCTACCACGGTGAATCGGGAAACCGATTCGCCGTTTCGGCGTTCCCATCCAATTCGCTAAGGTGAATGAAGAACAGCCCGATGCCTGCTGCCCCTTGCATCAAGCCGGTCTGAGCCTGCACGTTGTCAGGTTCAATCCGGTTTTCCGCTTGGATCCATTTCAAGCCGGGGCCATCCGCCTGAGCGCGGCTTTTCATTCCCGTAATAGAGGTCACACTTTTCTTCGATCGAAAGATTTTCCCGGCTAGGCCAGCAAACACTCTTCGGATCCTGGTCCACTTCGCGAGACAGGATCCAGTGCGCTGCCTCGTTGGCAACCTGCAGGAAAATGTTGTCGGACGACCCTTCTGTTGGCGCCATACCAAGAATCAACCATAGAAACGTAAAGAGGATTGATAAGCGCATCGGCACGAGCCCCAAACAATAAAAAGACTTTAATGTTCGTAGCCAGACATTCCTAGCAGCTATTGAGTCCATCATGTCAAGGGAACGTAACTTGACAGGGGTGAAGCCGGACCTATCAAATAGGCCTTTCCGGGTTCCGCTCCTTCCGGAAACGATAAAATTAGTCCAAGCTAATATTATTTGTTGACGCTAATTATCCGCAAAGCTTATTCCTCTCTATGACCAAAACCGCGAGGCTTTCCTTCGTGCTCGGAATCATCTTGGCCATCTCCACGCAGTCCACCTTCACTGCCAGGGCACAGGACAACTCGCTACAGAACGCCTCTAGCGATGCCGATCGCAAAACGCCGGTCCCAAGCGAAAAAAAGGAAGAAGAACAGCCGGAACAACAGAATTGGGCCATCCATTTTGACGCGATTGAAGTTCTGCAAGGTCAGCCAGGATTTCACGCGCCTTACAGCGGTACCAACAGCCTTCATCCTGGTGATAACTTTCGCCAGACCACCGAGGCCGACATTTTCTTTGATGCGCGTCTGTGGCCGGGAGCCGAATTCTATTTTAACGGGGAGTACTATCAGGGTTTCGGTCTGGGCATCACCCATGGGCTCGTGGAGTTTCCCAACTCGATGGCTTATAAAGTCGGGAAATACCGGGGCGACGTAAATATCCCGCACCTCTTTATTCGCCAGATCATCGGATTCGGTGGCGAACAAGAGCAACTGGAAGCAGACGAACTCCAGCTTGCCGAGAAAGTTGATATCTCGCGATTAACCATCCAAGTCGGAAGAATGGCCGTTACCGACATCTTCGATAACAACGCATACGCACACAATCCGCGAGCCGATTTTCTTAACTGGGCAGCGGTCGATGCCATCGCCTTTGACTATCCGGCGGATGCCCTCGGTTACGAGGAAGGAGCCACCATCGAATTGAACCAGAAAAACTGGGCGTTGCGTTACGGGTGGTTCACCATCCCCGAGCGGGGTAATCAAAACGCTACCAATGGTCGCTATCTCGAAGGTTGGGACCAAGTGATAGAACTGGAAGAGCGCTACACGTTGTTCGGCCATCCAGGTAAGCTCCGTCTGTTGGGATATCTTGAGCGAGCCAACATGGGAAGCTACCGGGCAACGACTGACCAACCTAGTCTACAAGCCAATATAATCGACACGCGCCAGTACCGGTTGACAGAAGGTCTCGTGGTAAACCTCGAGCAAGAAATTACGTCAGACCTCGGCGCTTTTTTCCGGTTTGCAGTGCGCAATCCGAACTACGAGGCATGGCAATTTTCCGATGCTTCCAGAAGCATCGAAGCCGGTCTTTCCCTCAAGGGCACACGTTGGAACCGGCCGAATGATACGGTTGGGTTAGCAGAGATGGCCGCGGGAATCGGGCACGCCGAACAAGTTTTCTTTAACGCGGGCGGCCTGGGCATTCTAGCTGGAGACGGTAAACTGCCGCATTACGGCTGGGAGAATGTCATCGAATTCTATTATAACTTCGAAGTCCACAGAGGAGTTAACGTAACCTTCGACTATCAGCTTGCGGCTAATCCGGCTTTCAATGAAGATCGCGGCCCGATTAACATCCTGGGCGCTCGGATTGATGTGAAGTTTTGAGTACGTCGAGCGGCGGCGGCTGCTGGCAACTAGCGCACCTGACCGCTGAGTGAGCAAAGCGATCCGCCTAATGTAGGTCCGGGCCGTCCGGAAGAGCATTTATTAAGTCGCCGTGCCCTCGTTGACTCGGCGCAAAACTCGTCGTGCCTCGATGAATTGCCAAATGATCAGTCCTGGCCCACTGAACAGGGCTTCCTGTGCACGGCGGATCAAGGAAAGTGCCAGGGCTACATCGCCGGAGATGCCGAGCAGGCTACAAATCATGACCATGCCTCCCTCGAATATGCCTAGGCCGGCGGGGATAATGAAAAATATGCTGCGCACGCTTTGTCCTGCCGTCTCCACAATCAGAGCAACAATAAAGTTGGTCTGAATGCCGAATGCGAAGAGTGCAACCCAAGTTTCGACGCAGCCGACTAGCCAGGAGGCAGTCCAGAATAAGGCACACACCAGGAGTGCCGGAATGCGAGAATAAAGTCGACGCACGGTGTCATCAAAATTCGCGCCGCTCTGGATAGCCAAGCTCCATTTGGGCAAGGTTCTTAGCCGGGAGACCACGCCAGTAATTAACCGGAAGAAGCCAAAGCGTTGGACGAGGTAGAATCCGATGATAGCAGCCAAAGCAGTTAATCCGGCAACAATCGTAGGGACATAAAGTTTCGCTAGACCGGAGACGGAGGCGATCAAAAGCAAAGCGGCGATCGTGACCAGGATCCTCATCGTGACACTAACGGTCATGTTAACAATGGCGACCCCGGCCGCGAGAGTAGGGGGGAGGCCACCGCGGATAGTCGCCAAGCGGGCCGTGAGGATATCGCCGCCAAGCCGTGCCGAAGGCAAAAGATCGTTTACAGATCCGCCGACCCACCGGATCCAGACAGCCGAGAGAAATCGCGGTCGATCGAGTTTGGGGACCAGGGCTAACCAAGCGGCGCCATCGCTAAACGTACGCGGGACATTGATGGCAACGACGACGGGGACTGCCCAGCTGGCTGCGGCAAGAGCCGCCGCGACCCGGACGGCTCCTTCGCGAAGGATCAGTACCGTCAATAGTGCGGCGCCGGCGAACCCCAAAAGATATCCAATCAATCGGATTCTAGATCCTGTTTTCATTCGTTAAGTCGCCTGAAGCTCCCAAGCGGATAGCAAATAGCAAATAGCAGTTTTCGAGGCGCTCGATTCTGCCGCCCGTGCGCGAGACAGAACCATTTGCTATTTGCTATCTGGTATTTGCTATTACGGAGCGCGCACGAGGCGAGCTCCGAGAACATGAACTTTAGACGGCCCATCCCACTCATCGTCCGAATCCTGGTTGGCCTGGTGGCGATCTGGCTGCTGGGTGCTTATCTGCTGGTTCCGATGGGCTGGAAATTTTTTGCTTCGCGGCACAAAGCGATAACGACTGGACCGCGGATCACGGCAACCAGCTCCGGCATCCATGGTGATCCGCTGAATCTTTCTTTTATCGGCGACGAGAACGATTTGGTAGCAGCGATGCTAGCGGCCGGCTGGTATCCGGCAGATCCGATTACTTTCAGAAGCAGTCTGCGAATCGCGGAGAGCACGATTTTTCATCGGCCTTATATCGATGCGCCGGTAAGCAGTCTCTTTCTTTTTGGGCGCAAAGAGGATTTAGCGTTCGAGAAGCCGGTGGGGAACGATGCCCGCCAGCGTCATCATGTCCGGTTTTGGCAAGTGGCGGCACAGAGCGACTCCGGTAAACCGTACTGGTTAGGCGCGATCACCTTCGATCGTAGTGTCGGCCTCAGCCATACAACCGGACAAATCACGCATCATATCGCACCCGATGTGGATACCGAACGCGATGGCCTCATCGCGGATCTCCAACGAGCCAACCGGGTTTCAGCAGTCGATTGGGAAGACAATTTTCAAGATCCTCCTGAAGGACGAAACGGCGGAGGTGATCCCTGGAAGACCGATGGCCGCTTGCCGGTGATTGCGCTGGCGACAGCGGCGGCGGTGGCTCCATCTCCAAGCGCGGGTCAGTGAGAGAATGGGCGAAGGGGCGAAACGGCGAATGGGCGAAGGGGCGAATGGGCGAAACGGCGGTAGGGCGAAAACCCGACTTCGCAAGGCCTTGCGAAGTCGGGTCTTCGCCCTACCGGCGCTTCGCGCCTGAAATCGCCGCGTCGCCGTTTCGCCCGTTCGCCGTCTCGCCTCCCGGCTCCTCTCCTTGAACGCCATCAGCTTCATTTTCTCCGCAAGTGCCGCAACATCGCGCGTCCACATCCTAAGAAAGAATTAAAATGAATGTTCCAATCAATCTGCTGTTTGATATTGAGCTAGCCAAGAGCCGGCTACGGGAGGCATTCAAGCCAGCCACTCGTTCCGACGAATGCCGGAAGACAAAGCCCGCCCGCCGCCAAAGGGAGCGAAGCCGGAGCAAGACCCGCGAAGGTTCTATGCCTCCCCGGTTTCCGCTTCCTGAGGTCCGCGGTTGCGCCGGCATCAGTTTTCAAGCTCTCTGAGCGGTTGTCTTCAGACAGTTGTCAAGACCCCTCAATCGTTTCGGGCGTCGGAAGCAGCACCTTGGGTAGTTTGCAGACCATGGTGTAAGCGGGATCGAAGATGTTTCCGAGATCGTATTCCACACATTGTCCGAGGAGAATGCTGGCGCTGACCGTATCCAAGCCGTAATCCTCGCCGAGCCAGCGTAACATTTCGGTAGTAGCATGCTGGACCGCTTGATCGAGCGGGCGAGCGTTGCCAACCGTAAAGATATATTTGTCGTTCTCGCCGCGCGGCCAACGAATCCGCTTCGCCTTGATTAGACGGACGGTAAACTGCACCTCCATGGAGATTTCTATCCCGGTACCGACAATCTCACCGTCGCCTTGAGTGGCGTGGCCATCGCCAACGTGCAGAAGCGCGCCAGGCACAAAAACGGGAAAGAAGACGGTCACACCGGCAATAAACCCGCGGTAATCCATATTACCGCCATGTTCGGCTGAGGTTTCGGTCGAGATTGCTTGACCCTTCGAAGGAGCCACGCCAAAGCAGCCGAGCATCGGCGCCAACGGTATCGTTAGACCCCCCAGTCTAGTGCCTTCTTCAAGCAATGTAGCCGTGCCGCTCTTGTTATCGACTCGCCAGTCTACCAATCCCCGGTCAGGCAACTCGCGGACAAAGGCAGGATCCACCACGTTCGGTGCTACGACCGAACGGGTAAAACCGACAGATCGATTTGGCGTGATCCGATCTAGCACCACAACGAGGGTATCACCCGGGTCCGTGCCATCGATGTAGAAAGGACCAGTCTGTGGGTTCCCCCGCGGAGTCACTGCCGTATTGGTTGTATCCTTCCCGGCAGCATCGACGGTCGTAGTTACGACGGTATCGCCGCTCGCGATGTGTAGCACCGGTGGATGCGAGCCGATCGCAGTGTGATAGTGAGTAGGCTGGAAATGATGGATCGCCATGAGGGTGATTTCCGGCGGGTTGGGCGTGGGTGCAAGTGCGTGAAGAAAAACCGAATGGGCGAGAGGGCGAGACGGCGGCAGTGGACGGAGTAGACAGAGTAAACGGAGTGGACAGGAGTGGATGCAGCCACTGCAAAGCCCGCCGCGCCTAGCGACGTCCACTAAGTCTACTCAGTCCACTAGGTCCACTTCGTCTACTATCGCCGATACGCCCCTTCGCCGTTTCGCCCATTCGCCCCGTTCACGCCTCTTTAGTCTTCCGTTTCCGCGGCGGTTTTACCGGCTTCGAATTCAGAGACCAGCGCCCAAGGCGATACGTCCGCTCGTAACCGGCGGTACGATTTGCAATGGTTACCGAAAGAGCTCCGCTGGAATCGCATTCGTATCTTTCCTCGATATTCTGAGAGGCGGCTTCCGCCGAATGGACAACCGGCGTTTTTTGGAGGTCGGTCTTGCCTGCTAATGCCGGATCGAACGGGAAACGGATTTCATCCCAGAGCGCGATCTCGCCGCTAGGCACACCCGAAGGCGGACGATGGCTGCATTCCAGGAAACGAAAATGGCCGACGTTGTGAACCGGAGAATAACACCGGCTCAACGATAGATTCGGCTCACCGGGGGATGGCAATCGGAGCCCTTTTTCAAATAATGGATCAAAGACCACGCTGGACCCGCCATAGCCTTCCCGCCAAACACCGAAGTACCGGGAAAGACGTTCGCTTAGCCGGTAGGTGCCCGGTTGATCAGCTTGGATCGCTAGTCCGATGGCGGTCGCCGAGCGGGCGTAAGCGGAGCGCCGTACTCGGCGTCCAAACCGCTCCCGCAGCATCCGGGCAACCAAGGGCATCTCACTTCCACCTCCGGTAATGTAGAGAACGTCGCACTGAGGACTTAGATCTTCTGCTGCTCGGATCGTCTCTTCTACCGCTGGGCGCGCAGTCTCGTAAAAGTCAGCGATTGGGACCTGGACCGGTTGCCAATCCTGGCGCGCATGTTCTAAGTCGACCGTGATCCGGCGGGTATTGGGGTTCAGCGCTTCCTTCTTGAGCCGGCATTCCTCCAGCAGACGAAACCAGGCCGAAGCCGGGAGATTATCGACCGCCTTTTGGCTGACTCCGGCTACTTCCAGGGCAAGCTCAGCCAGCATCTGGTCGAAGTCATCTCCGCCGATCGTGGGGATTCCTTCGGAAGCAACCACGTGGTGCACATTCTCATCGAGTTTGACCAGCGACGCATCGAAGGTTCCGCCTCCGAGGTCGTACACCAGAATTGTCTCTGGGGTGCTCTTACTTTGCCGCTTGCCGTGCCCGAATTCGATACTGGCTGCACTCGGTTCATTCAACACACCCAGGACATCGAACCCAGCGTTGCGAAACGATTCCACGGTAAGAAAACGTTGATTGCTGTTGGCGTGGGCGGGAACGCCGAGAACAATCTGCGTAGTATCGTGAGCGGGCGTCTGCAGGTTTGAGCGCTCCCGCAAAGCGACCAGCAGAGCGCCGGTGAGGCCGTCAAGCAGGCCGGTCAGCCTCAATTGTTGATCGCCAAGATCGAGCAAAGTCTGCGGGCCGGCGTCCTCTAAAAGCCGTTTTATCGAGCGAATCACTGTCCATGATTCGTCGCCTTGTTTATCGTAGGCATCCCACCCATAAGAGCGTTCATGGCCTCGAATCGCCACCAACGATGGAAACCAATCTGCGGATGTCCCATCGGGTGCATCGAAGCTAACGAGTGGATAATTACCGCGATCTGCGGCAGCGACTACGATCCGATTTGTACCAAAATCAACACCTAACTTCACTATCGCTATAGTGTAACAACAGTTGCAGATTCGCTAGGCGTAGACTGCTTTTTTTTAAGGAGTTAGGAGCCGATACGCGTTCTTCTTCTCGACTCTCCCGCTTCAGCTTGATACGGTCGCATCAGGAGAAAAAACGATGTCGGATCGCAACACCATCAGTATTCTTATTTCTCAGGAGGCATCTGAACCGCCGAAACGGGTCACCGGCATTCCCTGGTATCCGGGGATTACGGTGTTACAAGCAATGGTGATCGCCCAATCGATGCACCCGGGAAGCTTTTCATTCCGGGTCCTGTACCATTCGTTTTACGGTGCGTTCGTCGATATGATCGACGGCGTTGCCGATGCCGACCCTAAGTATTGGACGGTTTCGGTGAGCAACAATCCGTTACCGGTAGGCGTGAGCGAAGCAATCGTCCTTGAAGACAGGCAAGGGGAGAATGTTGAGATCGAATGGAAATTCGGTGTCCCTGAAGCCGACGACGCGGCTCAAGCGTCTCGCAAAACAAAAGCGTTAGCCGAGTGAGGGGAAACCGGTAGGGAGGAGCTCCTGCTCGTCCGCCGTTTTGTAAAGTCATCCCGCGAAACCCCGGACGAGCAGGAGCTCGTCCCTACCGATCTACTGAGCGGGTGCGAGCGCGGAAATCAATCGCTCCGGCATGTGCTCGTTGGTAATTTCGATTCGGGGCAGCCGGAGTAGATCGTCCCCGAGCTTGCTGATACCTGGTTCGGTGGTTACGGCGGCTTTCGTACCAGCCTCTCCTACGATTCGGCGAACCAATTCGTTTTGGTCGCCGTAAGGATAAGCAAGAGTTGGAATGGGAACCCCCAGGCCCTCCTCGAGAATCGCCCGAGTTCTCTTTATGTCCTCTGCTAATTCCGCGGACCCCATTTGGGTCATCTTCTGGTGGATGCAGGAATGCGCACCAAACTCGATTCCCATCGGCTGGAGGGATTTGATTTCATCCCAAGACAATAGCGGGGCACAGTCGCCATAGGATGCATCCCAGAGCGCGGTCTGGCCGATTCGCTCCGCCACCAAAAACATGGTCGCTGAGAAGTCATAGCGCTGGAGTGCCGGGATCGCTGCGTTTAGGAAGTCGCTGTATCCATCGTCGAAAGTCAGTAAGACGCGTTTTTCCTGAACCGGGCGTCGCTCAACCAAGGCGTCGGCCCATTCTGCCAGCGTGATCGTTTGGTACCCGGCGCGACGCAGGGCGCTCATCTGAGCATCGAAAATCTCAGGCGACACCCGCCATTGTTTCAGACCGGGGGGGCCGTCGGTCGCAATTCGATGGTACATCAGGATCGGAAGGGAATCAGTGAATGCGTCTGCCATGTCCCGGCAATAAGGCGAGGCTTCGCGCGCAGTTCAAATACTACTTGCGAAGCGCGGTTCGCTCCGGCTCTTCCGTAGCGATCGGCCTTAATTCGAGCGTCTGGCCGTATTTTAGGCAAGTAGCGCTGTTGGCCAGCTCGACTGCGGCTTCAAAGTTCTCTGCCTCGAAGATAATTAAACCCGCAATTGCTTCTTTAGATTCAATAAAGGGGCCGTCGACCATTACATCTTTGCCCTCAAACAATTTCCCTCGGTGCACCAAAGGGACCGCGACTTTGATGGTACCTTCGTCCTTCAGGCGAGTCACCCAAGCGCTGAACTCCGTCAGAACGTTTTCGATTTCGGCGGCTGAGAAGTCTTTCTGCCAAGCGGTGTTGCGAATCAAAAGCAAATATTCGGATGCCATATCCTGAGGGGTTTCCTGGTCCTCTCGTTTAGTTGTGGGTTTTTCAGAGCTCAAGTGGTTTTCTCCCGTTCCAATCGTTAACTGAGCTCATATTCATAGATGCGACGAATAAGGTCACGGCTTCAGGACAGGAATCGCTGCGCGAATAGCCGATAGCCAATGGGCGACGGCAGAACGGCGGCCGCGGGAAAACAGGCCCTCTGGACGCTCCGCCAGCTCGCGACTTGCGAAAGGGGTCGTGGCGCCAATGATATATGGGCCAAACCCAATCTCGGGCGCTTGTTCCACGGCTGCCAGAGGCGCACAAAGCAAGTGTGAACGGCGACACAACTAAATCGACGCCGATGACCTCATGGTTCAATTGCCGCAAACTGCGGACCAGCGCTTCCCCAAGATGGCCAAAGCTCCCTGTCACCAGAACGCGCATCGCTGGCTAGCTTTGGCTTTGTCTAAGCGGTCTTCTTCTCGATTTCTTTGTTGGCCGAAACGGCTTTGATGCGCTCCGCCTTGGCCGAGCGCCGTTTCCGGTGTTTAACGTTTGTGCGACCTTTGTAAGATCCCATAGTCCACCAAGACCTTAGCCAAAAGGGTTGCGGTGACAAGGGGCGCCGAGTGGTGGAGGGGAGCCGCTTCCGCACGTGCCAATTTCAACGCGCGTTATTGCTGCAATACCGCGTCTGCCGATTCAACGGGTGTTAATCAGGCGGCTCCCGCGAACGGCTCCACGTACACCACCTCCCTGCGCCGTTCGATCAGCCCGCAAAAGAGGGACGTGTAAGGCAGAACCACACTCTGGGACGTTCCCGGGAGCCGCCTGCTGAACAAACCTGCAGCAGCACCACGCCTATCCGCCCGATCATGCGATTGGTTTCGCACGATCAGGAGCGGCTCCCCTCCAAGTGCTTGCTCCAGCACTCCAAAACTCCAATACTCCATTTCTCCTTACTCCATTTCTTCGCTCCGCCATGAAGATCACCGATATCCGAGCTACCACGGTCACCGTTCCGCTTGAGGCCCCTTTGCGTCACAGCAACGGCGCTCATTGGGGCCGATTTGTTCGAACCGTGGTGGAGGTCGAGACCGACGGAGGCATTACCGGACTAGGCGAAATGGGCGGCGGCGGTGAAAGCGCCGCTTTAGCCTTTGCGGGTCTGAAAACGTACTTGGTTGGGCACGACCCTTTCGACCTCAATCGGATGCGGTACGCAATCTGTAACCCGACAGCTTCCCTCTATAATAATCGGACCCAACTCCATGCCGCTCTCGAGTTCGCGTGCTTGGACATTGTCGGAAAGAAACTCGGAGTACCGGTTTATCAGCTATTCGGCGGACGGGTGCGCGACGAGATAAAATTCGCCAGCTATCTCTTCTATCGTTATCCCGACCCGAAGTCTGGCAATGGTGAAGTGCGCACCATTGAGCAACTCGTAGAGCACGCGAAGGCACTAAAGGCCAAGCATGGTTTTACAACGCACAAGCTCAAAGCCGGTGTTTTTCATCCTGACTACGAACTGGAATGTTATCTGGCGCTGGCCGCCGCCTTCCCAGACGACACTTTGCGCTACGATCCGAACTGCGCGCTCTCCGTCGAGCAGGCATTGCGCTTTGGCCACGCGATATCGGGGCTCCGCAACGATTACTTTGAGGATGCGACCTGGGGTTTCTCCGGGATGCGCCGTCTCTGGGAAAAGTTGTCGACTCCGCTTGCGACCAACACGATCGTTATCGACTTCGAACAGCTCGCGACCAATGTGCGCGATCCCGCCGTCGATGTGATCCTCCTGGATACAACTTTTTGGGGCGGCATTCGAGCCTGTATTCGAGCTGCGCAGATCTGTGAAGCGTTCGGTTTAAGCGTTGCAGTGCATTCATCTGGCGAGCTCGGCATTCAGCTTGCCACCATGCTTCATCTCGGAGCGGTTTTACCTAATCTCGTCTTTGCCGCGGATGCACATTATCATCACCTTCTCGATGACGTCATCGCGGGCGGCAAGATGGGTTATGCGGATGGCTGTATCCCGGTTCCCAATGGCCCTGGCCTCGGTATTGAGCTAGACCGTGAAAAACTAGGAACCTACGCGGAGCTGTATCGAACGCTGGGCGGGTACCCATACGATCGGGATCCAGGCCGCCCCCAGTGGTACCCGCTTCTTCCCAACACGGATTTTGCAGACCCGCGTGACGCTAGGGCGCCGGATTTTCGAACCCCTTAGTCCGCAAACCCGAGCAAGAAGAACAGATAAAACTCACGCAATAGCGGAAGGTCCATAATCGAAAAAATGATGTGGACCATTTCCAGGCAAGCCTCGGGATCTAATTTTTATAATCGAGATCGAATCCGGCTCGGCTTGAAAGAATTAGCTGGCCGAAGGTCCCAATTTGCGAACAAATATCTGCGGTAGATATAGGAATTTTTTCGCGCCTATTTTACTCCCCCCATCACAACGATTGAATTCGACTTTGAAATACCATGAATCACGAGACTGCTATTTCGAAGGCAAAAGACATAGCCGATCGGGTGTTAGCACCGGCTGCCAGACCCAATGACAAGGAGGGACGGTTCTCGTCCGAGGCGGTTGAGGCTCTTGGACAAGCCGGGTTTCTCGGGCTGATGCTGCCAAGCGAGTTGGGTGGTGCGGGCCTCGGGCTCCGAACTTTTGCGGCGATCACCGCAACATTGGCCGAAGCGGACGCATCAGTGGCGATGGTTTACCTGATGCATCAATGTGCCACCGTAACGATAGCAGCAGCTCGACGAACGAGTGCGGTTGAGCAAATTCTTAAGGAGATCGCCACCGGTAAGCACTTATCGACCCTTGCTTTTAGTGAGGCCGGCTCACGCAGTCATTTTTGGGCGCCGGTGTCGCGCGCGCGCCGAAACGGCAACGGTGTGCTGGTTACCGCGAAAAAATCATGGGTGACGAGCGCTGGCTGTGCCCAAAGTTATGTAGTCTCGACGCTCGCGCCGGAGGGGGCAGGTCCGACCGATTCGACCCTTTATGTGGTTCCAGCAGGGAGATCCGGGCTGAAAGTAGAGGGGGCATGGGACGGAATGGGGCTCCGGGCAAACGCTTCTGCTCCTATGATACTCGAAGATTGTGAGGTGTCGCCTGACCTCCAACTGACTGACGATGGCCAAGGCTTCCAGGCGATGCTGAACGTCGTTCTTCCGCCGTTCAATCTCGGGTCGGCAGCGGTCTCGCTGGGGATTTGTCGCGCTGCGGTTGCAGCCACGGCATCCCATCTTAAGAATGCCCGGTTCGAACATCTCGGTCAGACTCTCGGAGAAAGCTTACCCACGCTGCGTGCCCAGCTCGCGCAAATGCAAATCGATACTGACGGGCTTTCAACGCGGTTAGATGATCTGGTTGCGCACCTCGAGCAGCCCCGGGATACGACGATGCTTCGAGTACTTGAAACCAAAGCCGCTGCCGGTGACACCGCGATCGCGGTCACTTCCACCGCAATGAGGGTGTGCGGTGGTACGGCGTTCTCTAAACAGTTGAGCATCGAACGCTTGTTCAGAGATGCTCACGCCGGCGCGGTGATGGCGCCAACCTGCGACGTCCTGAAAGAATTTATTGGCAAGGCGGTCCTGGGAATTCCGCTGTTTTAGAAATATGGGCGCGAATGCTCAGCAGCCCTCTGGCTCTCGTACTCGTCGTCGTCCTCGTCCTCGAAAGGGGTTTGCGCGTTCATGTGATGTGCGATCGCTCATCACCTGGAGGGGAGCCGCTTTAGCGCATGCCTGGCCAACCCGCGAATTTCTTCTCAACGGTAGTGCCGCCAAAACGCGTGAGAACAGGCGGCTCCCGGGAACGTCCCACCGTGATGCATTTACTCGTGGGCTTCGATACGCTAACACCCGGACGATAGAGCTGCATCGCGCTGGGTCATTCGCGGGAGCCGCCTGCTGCAACATCTTTTGTACGGATCACGCGTTGATACGAATATCGCGAGGTCGCCGTATACATGCCAAAGCGGCTCCCCTCCAGGCGCTGGGCGATCGCACGTCACATGAACACTCAATCCCTATCGCGTACGAGTACGAAAATCAGGTTAACGCGTAACTAGAAAAACAACTATGAGCCGAACAATCTGGGTAGGTGCAGTGGCATATGATCCCAAGGTGGTGACCATCTGGGAAGGGATGCGGCACTATTTTCACGAAGAGGCGCGTCTTCCAGTCGAGGTGGTCTTATTTCAAAGTTACGAAATGCAGGTAGCTGCGCTTCTGTCGCAATCCGGCGATTTCACGCCTCGGATTGACATCGCCTGGAACACCAATCTCGCGTATCTCCAATCCGAGAAATGGAGCGAACAGCGTTGCCAGCCGATCGCTATGCGCGATACCGATATCGGTTGGACCACTAAGATTTTTGCGGCTACTGGCGGGCCTGTCACTAAGCTGGCCGATCTCAGAAACCGCACTTTGGCTTTGGGCAGCCGTGACAGCGGCCACGCCGCGATCCTGCCGGTTCACTTCCTGGAGCGCGAAGGTTTGGCCGAGGAGAAGGATTATCGGGCACTGCGCTTCAACACAGACGTAGGTAAGCATGGCGATACCGGTAGAAGCGAGGCCGAAGTGGTTCGGGCGGTTCTCGACGGCCGAGCCGATGCGGGCGCGGTGGGCGGCCCGTTTTGGAAGACGGTGAATACCGACCGCTTAGTGCCGGAAGGGGCGTTAACGGAAATCTGGACATCGCCGCCCTTCAATCACTGTATGTTCACTGCCCGACCCGATCTCGATTCGTCCTTGGCGCAACGTTTTGTCGACGCGCTTTCCGGAATGAACTACGAGAACCCGAGCCATCGTGCGGTGCTCGACGCAGAAGGGCTCCGCCGTTGGGAGGTCCCCCATCTCGACGGTTACGATTCGCTTCGCCAGGCCGCCGCGAAACAAGGTTTTTTTGAGCAAGAGGCGCCAAAATAGCGCCTCCTAATCGTTCTCGTACTCGTCGTCGTCCTCGTCCTCGAGAAGGGATGGCACGTTCATGTGATGTGCGATCGCCCAAGCGCCTGGAGGGGAGCCGCTTTGGCATGTGCCTGGTCACCCCGCGATTTTGGTCTCAACGCTCATACGGCCGAACCGTGTGAAAGCAGGCGGCTCCCGCAAACGACCCAGCGCGATGCGTTCACTCGTGGCCTTCGATTCGCTTACACCCGGACCATAGAGCTGCGTCGCGCTGGGTGATTAGCGGGAGCGCCTGCCGCGACATTTTTAGGACGGATCACGCGTTGATACGAATATCGCGAGGTCGCCGTATACGTTCCAAAGCGGCTCCCCTCCAGGCGCTGGGCGATCGCACATCACATGAACGTGCGAAACTTCTCGAGAACGAGGACGACGACGAGTACGAGGACGAGAGGCCGATCGCCTTTTGCCGCTACCCTACGCGCAATTGAAAATGCTCGCCAAGCGGCGGCCGTGCTCGCTCTCGTGCTCGAAGGCCCGGCGGACGGCGTCGAAAGCCTCAGCCAAAGGAAAGATATTCGGAGTGACCAGGAGGTCCGGATCATCGGCTCCGACCGGATGCCAATAGACACCGTCTGCGGTGATCGTGACCTCAGGGACCAGATCGGCACGCGCGACTGCCAGACCTTTGATGGCAAAACCGCGGAGGGCGATTCGGCGGATCACCCGATCCTTCTCACCGATATGGCGCGCGTCGAGAAATTGCGCAAATTCCTCAGCTTGTTCGTCGGTCGAGACTGTGGCAGCCAATCTAACCCGGAATCCTTCCGAGCGGGCGAGTTCGATTGCTTTTAGAGCCCGTTCCCAAGTCCCTTTTCCGCGATGAAGGTCGTGGATTTCGGGGGTCGGACTATCGAGGCTGATTTGCAACGTCAACCGGTCGCTTCGCACGGAGCGCAGCGCTTCGAATCTACGTCCCACGAATAGAGCGCCGTTAGTGAGGACGGTGGTCGGAGCGACTGCCGCACAAGCAGCGAGAATCTCCCCGATGTCAGGGAGCAGAAAAGGTTCCCCCCCGGTTAAAAAGAAGTCACCGACACCGAGTGCCGCCGCTTCGCCGGCGATCCGTTGTATGCGCGCCAGGCCGAGCTCCCGCCGGGATGCTTTAGGCGAGGAACGCACGCAGCAATAGTCACAATGAAGGTTACAATCAAAATTCGTGTAGAGCCAAAGACGCGAACCGACAGGACGATCGGAGCTGTTATCCGCCGGGGCCTCCCCGCATCGGATCACCCACCGGTTCTGTCCCGAGTCGACGGTCCTCTCGACTAGAGTATTGCGGGTGAACCGGCACCAAAGTTCGAGGTCGACGCCGAGATCGGCTTTCTGGCTAACGACTGCCAGGAGGTCGCCGGGACGGCACCGGCGCAACGCCGTTATAAGCTCTGGTAACAAACCAGTAGCAAACGACTTACCGCCGGCATCGATCTCGAGGTCTGTTTTTATCGACATAAGGATGCTGACTCCAAACGTTTTAAACTTTCCATCGGTCCAGGCTAACGGCGACAAAATATTCCACAACAAGGTAGCGGAGGCTTCGGTCCGGGTTCGGACTAACGGCCACAAACGCAGTAGTTTTTACAGAAGGCAACGAAGGTAACGAAGCACAAGCCGTCGATCTCGGGCCAAAGGTTTGTCTGTGACAGACCCCTTCGTTTGCTTCGTTCGCTTCTGTGAAGAGTCTTGGTTTTTGTGACCTTTGTAGCCTTCTCTTTTTACTTCTTCCCTTTGCGCCTTTGCGTGAGAATTTTTTGCACATTCTGTGCCTTTTTGCGGCTATTCTCTCCGAATTATGTTTAAGGACTTCGGCCGTTACGAATTTATCGGTACCTCCAAGTTACGCATGCCGTACCGGTTGCTGGCGCCGCTTGAATTGAGCTCTGGTGCGAAATATCCGCTGGTCGTCCTTTTTCACGGCTCAGGCGAGAGAGGAAACGACAATGAAAAGCAATTGGCCAATGGGGTGAGGCGATTCGCCAGACCGGAGTCCCGGTCCGAACACCCGTGTTTTGTCTTGGTGCCGCAATGCCCGACGCATTTGGACAAGCAACCGATTATGTGGACTGGCAGCCGAGAAGAAATGCACCGATTAAAGTTGGCACCTGAACCCGCGGCGCCTTTGCGAACGGCACTCGAGCTCTTATTTATGATCCAGGAAAATAATCCGGTCGACCTGGATCGGATTTATATCACCGGGATTTCCATGGGCGGTTTCGCAACCTGGGAAGCGCTGATAAGGCACCCGCAAAATTTCGCTGCTGCCATCCCGGTTTGCGGGGGAGGAGATGTGAGCTTTGCTGAGCGGATCAAACATGTCCCCGTCTGGGCGTTTCACGGTGCCGAGGACCCAGTAGTACCGGTGGTTTGTAGCCGTTCGATGATTGAGAGCCTGATGGAGGCCGGCGGTGACCCGCGCTATACCGAATATCCCCGGGTCGGACATAATTCTTGGGATCGAGCTTTTGACGAACCGGAACTACTTTCCTGGCTGTTTTCCAAAAGGCGGTAACCGCAAACGAGAGGCTCGCGAAGAGCTACCCCCGGAAGCTGTTAGCATAGCAGGCCCGTGAAAACCGCTCCGTAGGAGCCCAATCTTTATAGTAACGGTAATTTAAGAGGCGACTAGCTCCGGTTAGGAGCGACATAGGAGGTGGTTCTTGATTAGATGTCGCTCCTCCGGAGCTGGTCCTTTTTCTTCGGCTCAGCCTATAAATATTGGCTCCTACGGAGCCGGTCATGGTATCGATTGCGTCAAATCCTGAGCCGGAATGATGTAATTCAATCCCGCGCCTGCGGGACTAGGCTAAGTCCGCGAGAACTAGGAACGGCAACAAACAAGGCCGAGCACGAAACGTGGAACGCCGAGCGTTGAACGCCAAACGCCGAACGCATCCACACCTACACTAACTTTCTTCCCTTTAGCCTTTCTAACACAATTAAAGGAGCGGTACTCTGATCGTGAAGGCGGTTGATATCGAGAAGGAAAGTTTGCTCGAGCTGGTATTGCCCGCGCATGGCTGCGTGCGAGACTTGGTCGGTAAAGGCTAACCAGGTAGAACCGGCTGGAAATTCGACTTTAACCTGTTCAGCTTCCTCCTGATAACGTTGGTCGCGCTTCATGCGATCTTGAAGGCACAGCATAATGTGATCATAGAAGGTTCGGCGGCTCTTAGTGGTGCTGGTTAGCATCAAAGCAGCACTCGAAAATGGAAATGGCGGTTTGATCGAAGGTAGGAAGCGTCGGGCTGTCTGTTCGAACGGTTCACCAATTCGCCACAGATGGGTTTGGCCCGCAGGATTGATATTACAGAAAAGTCTTAAGATCCGATTACCTTGGATGGGTGACGACGGGAAAGCGTCGATGTGAAGGCGCTTATCATCTTTGCGCCATGGCATAGGCCTGGTTTCAATTTCAATTGGGCGAAAGCTCGTTCGCGCGCGGACCAGCCCGGTTCGATAGATCGGTAACAGCCGGGTTACCGTTTTCTGAGCGAAAATGGCGAATCTCTTCATCATTTCTTCAAGCAATGAGAGGCTCTGCCTTGTGCTGGCCGTTCCATAGAGCTTTCCCGTACTCGGACTATAACTAACGGTTTTCGAGCCTCTATGAAGTATGGGCGAAGAGAATAGAGGCTGATAGGAGCCGGATAATGGGAATCCGTGGCGAGGAAGAAACAGAATCTGTCCGGCTTCGAGAGCTTCGGCCGAGCGATAACAGGTCTCCGCTACCACAGGGGACTGCCCCGGCGGAAGATCGACCACCTCGATGTAGTTCATAGCCTGAGAGGCTTAAAACAGGCAGCGTGACGAGCGGCATTCGTGCTGGCCAAGCTGAGCGGAAGCCAGTTAAACAGAGCACACAGTTGATAATCTTCAACTTACTTGACCTGTGATTGCCCAAGGCGGCCGTTGGGTCGCACTTTTGCCGCGACTTGTCCGACGTAGCTAAAGGGGGAGATGGGGCGAAGTCGGAAGCGGCTATAAAGAACAGCCCAGGGCTTCAGCCCAAAGGCGCTAAGGTAAGACGGGAATAGCCGCAAAAAGGCGCAAAAGGCGCAAAAAGGTAGGATGAGAAAATGTCGGCGCTCGGCTACGGAACGGGAATAGCCGCAAAAGAGCACAAAGATCGCAAAAAAAAAAATAGCCGCAAAAAGGCACAAAAAGCGCTAAAAAATTACGGAAAAAACAAGGCCAATGGACTCTGGGGTATCGCGGTTATCAGTTCGAGGCTCGCGTTCGATTTTCCGCCGCTTTAGGGGATTCTCATCTACCTCTTTTTTTGCGATCTTTGTGCTCTTTTGCGGCTATTCCCGTTCCGTAGCCGAGCGC
>JAFAHI010000413.1 GCA_019237325.1 Verrucomicrobiota bacterium
TCGTTCTGACCTGGACGCCATTGCTAAAGAAACGATGCCGCTCTATGCGCGGGTGGTCACGGATGACCCGACCAACAAAGAACTAGATTATCTCGTCCCACCACCGTGGGAAAGCAAGGTCCATGTCGGCTCCCGGGTCAAGGTGCCTTTGCGCTCGAGGAACAGTTTTGCCACCGTAGTTGAACTGGTGGAAGAGTCTACGGCGCCCGGGATCAAGACTTTGACTGGCCTGCTTTCCGAGGAGCCGGTCCTGACCCCCCGGATGCTACAGCTCGCTCGCTGGATGGCGGACTACTACTGTTGTCCGTTAGACGCCGCGGTCCGCTGTGCTTTACCCCAAGTGATCCGATCGGGCGGGTTCAAACGCGAGCGTTGGCTTTCGGTTACTCTTCCCACAGGCCAGAACATTTTAGAACAAATCAAGGTCCGGGCTCCCCGCCAGTCGGAAGTTCTTGAAGTGGCCTTACAATTCACTGGCCCGATCCGGTGGGCTGAGCTGCTCGAAGCCGCCGCGACCAGCGATCGCACCATCAAACAATTGGTGAACCAGGGCTGGCTGACCTTGCAGATGGTGAATGCCGAACGTGATCCATCCCAAGGCGAAGAATATGTGTCCACTGCTCCGCTGCGGCTGAACCCGGGCCAGCTCAGCATTCTGACGATGTTGAAGGAGACGATCGATCAGGGCAAAACTAAACCGACTCTGCTCCACGGGATCACGGGTAGCGGCAAAACCGAGATTTATCTCCAGGCGATTCAGCATTGTCTCGACCTGGGACGCGGCGCCTTGGTCCTGGTACCCGAAATCTCGCTGACGCCGCAGACGGTGGAACGGTTTAAATCCAGGTTTGCTCGTGAGCTGATCGCGGTTCTGCACAGCCATCTTTCCGCCGGTGAGCGACACGACGAATGGCATCGGTTGCGAAGAGGCGCCGCGCGGGTCGCCATCGGCGCGCGCAGCGCCGTGTTCGCTCCCGTTAAAGACCTCGCCCTCATCGTGGTGGATGAGGAACATGAGAACTCCTACAAACAGGAGGAAACGCCACGTTACCATGCCCGGGACCTGGCGGTCGTACGTGGCCAAATCGAAGGTTGCGCGGTCTTGCTTGGCTCAGCGACGCCCTCTCTGGAAAGTTATTACAATGCTCGCATCGGAAAGTATGAGCTGGCTCGTTTAACCGCCCGGGTTGACGATCGGCAGCTCCCTTTGATTCGAGTAATCGACCTCCGCCAGGAATTCGCTAAGAGCAAACATCCGTCGATCCTTTCCCGCCGTCTAACGCAGGCCATCGAGGATCGCCTGCAAAAGCGCGAACAATCGATCCTGTTCCTTAACCGGCGCGGCTTCGCTTCTTCGTTGCTCTGCTCGAAATGCGGCTACGTGTGCGAATGTGCTAACTGCAGCATCCCTCTGACCTTTCATCTCGCGGAGAACCGTCTCAAATGCCATCTTTGCGGTTATCAAGCAGTAGCGCCAAAGAAATGTCCCGGCTGTGCCGACCCCGGCATTCGCTACAGCGGATATGGAACCGAGAAGGTCATCGAATTGGTGGAGAAGCTGTTTCCCACAGCCCATGCCGCTCGCATGGACGCAGATTCTATGTCCCGGAAAGATGCTTATCGAACCACACTCGGCGCATTTCGCAGCGGAAAAATCGATATCCTGATCGGCACGCAAATGATCGCCAAAGGACTGGACTTTCCAAATGTGACTCTGGTTGGGATTATCAACGCCGATATCGGACTTCACATCCCGGACTTCCGAGCGGGCGAACGCACTTTTCAACTACTGACCCAGGTAGCCGGGCGGGCCGGTCGAGGTGAGACCCCGGGTGAAGTCTTCGTGCAGACGGCGACGCCATTCAGCCCTTCGATCCAATTCGCCCGGCACCATGATTTCGATGGTTTTTGGGACCAAGAACGCGAGTTCCGTGAACACTGCAATTATCCGCCATTCAATCATCTCGTTTTGATCCAGATAAAATCCGAACACCAACGGTTAGCAGAATTCACGGCGGAGACGCTCCATCGCCGTTTCGGCGAGAAGATTGACTCATCGGTGACGCTTCATCCTGTAGTCCCCGCCCAGATCGAACGGGTAAAGGGGTTTTACCGGTTCCAGATCCTGTTGCGTACCCGAGCAATCGTCCGGCTCTCGCGAACGATCCGGGAAGTGATGGATAGTCTTTCCTTTCCAGACGAGATCCAGGTGAGCGTGGATGTGGATCCTTACCAACTGCTGTAAGCAGGCGCCGGCAGGCGCTTCGTACTCGTCCTCGAAAAGGCAGTACTCGTCCCTTTGATGTGCGATCGCCCTGCACCTGGAGGGGAGCCGCTTTGGCATACGCCCGGCCGCCCTGCGATTTTCGTCTAAACGCTAATACGGCCGAGACGTGTGAGAACAAGCGGCTCCCGCTAACGATCCAGCGCGATGCAGCTCTATGGGCCGGGTGTAAGCGAATCGAGACCACGGGTGAATACATCGCGCTGAGACGTTTCCGGGAGCCGCCTGTTCTCATATTTCTAGGCGGGACCAGCTATGAGACGAATGTTGCGAGGGCGGCGAGAAGCTTCCCGAAGCGGCTCCCCTCCAGGCGGTGGGCGATTCGCACGTCACGTGAACGCGCCACAAGTTTCGAGGACGGGACGAGAACGAAAGCCTACTCTTCCGCCCCCGAATCCCAAGACCTCAAATATTCGTACGAATAGATCCCCGAACTATGGCCGTCAGCCCATACCGGTTGGAGTGCATAGCCGCCAACTGGAGCGCACGATTTCAACACGAAACTATTCGGAGACAACTTTGGCGACCCACCGTATTGATGGCCTAACAGATCCTTCTCCCCCGCACAAACCGCACATGGACAGTGTCGCCGCAGCTCCTCCAGACGAATGTAAGTCTCGATGCCATCTTTCCAGCGAATGGCGAGTTCTTCGCCGATGATTGCAAACGACTCTAAAGCCAACGGACCCTGCATAACGGTTTGGGGTTCACAGTTCTCGGTTCACAGTTCGCAGTTGGTTCCCTATGCAACGAGAGTAGCCCTCCATGGCGTCGTCCCGTGAACTGCGAACGGTGAACTGTGAACGGTGAACCCCAAACGGTCAACTGTCTCGCCGATTGACGGGGCTAAAGTTCCGGCTTACGTGATCGGAATGAGCACCAGTTATTTCGCCGGTTGCACGGTTCTGGTCACCGGTGCATCGGCAGGAATTGGCCGCGAGTTCGCTCGCCAGCTAGCTCCAGTGGTAGGTTCTATGATCCTGGTTGCTCGCCGAGCCGAGCGTTTGGAAGCTCTGCAGTTAGAATTGAAGGTCATCAACCCCGATTTGGAAGTTTTCTATCGTGCTCTCGACCTTCGAAACCATGACGATCTAGCGAAGTTCTGTAATTGGCTCGAGGAAAGCGGATTAGCCGTCGACCTCCTGATTAATAACGCCGGTCTGGGGGACAGAGGCCGTTTCATCGACAGCGATTGGGACAAGGTGAACGCGATGCTCCGCGTCAATATTGAAGCTTTGACTTACCTGACCTACCGCATCCTTCCATCCATGCGGAAATCCGGGTGTGGCGCCATTTTGAATGTTAGTTCGGTTGCCGGTTTCGCTCCGGTGCCAACTATCGCTGTCTATGCGGCGAGCAAAGCCTACGTCACGAGTTTCAGCGAAGCGCTAAGAGCGGAGCTGCGATCGTCTAATATTTCCGTCACCGTGCTTTGTCCAGGACCGGTCCTGACCGAATTCGACTCCGTGGCCGCCCGTTCCGGCGCCGATCGACTCACGACGCCCAATGTTGTGACCATCCCGGTACAAAGAGTGGTCCAAGAGGCCTTGGCCAGCGTCGCGCGAGACCGTCCGCGTTTGATTCCGGGAATCGTGCTGCAAATGATAGTAACTCTAGTGCTATTCGTTCCCATGTTTCTCAAACGCTTGATCTACGATCTGCAGCTCCGGCGCGAAGGCGCGCCCAGAACGAATCTACGTCCCGATCTGGGCGCAAAGATGCACTCCCATATTTAATCCTGGATCGAGTCTATCTTAGTGACTGCTTACTATTATATCTTTTTTGGGATCGCCTGTATCCTGGGAGGCGCATTAGGGTATGCGCGGGCTCGCAGCAAAGCTTCTATTATCGCCGGAGGAATCTCCGGAGCGCTCTTAATCTTGGCCGGCATTCTGGCCAGAGGCTTCATTCCATACGCGATCGCGATTGTCGTCAGTGTCTTACTATTGGCTCATTTTGGTCGTTCATTTGTGGCCAGCAGGAAACCAATGCCCGCTGTCCCCATGATTCTGCTGAGCCTGGTTTGCATCGCTTTGACCGTGCGACATCTAATCCATTAATAGAAGGTCCATGCGGTTCGGCGGCCTTCTCAAGAACTTCGATTTTCGTCTTCGTGTCCGGGAGGGATCGCGTCCCCGCGATCCTTTGTTTGCAAAGCTGCGAATGTTTTCTAACCGCGGGCTAAAATACGTCTTGGCATCCAGACCCACCTTCCCGGCGCGCGGGAACGCACGCCCTCCCAAATCGGCGGGACTATTGCTCCTGACCTGTATTCTCCTCGCTGGATGCCCGGGCCCCAAATTCAATCCGCCGCCTTCTGTCACCCCATCGCCTACCCCAACTCCAAGCGTCACCCCGTCTCCTACTGCCACTCCCACGCCACCGCCAACACCATTGCCGGAAGCGATAATTCCTTATTCACACAAAGAGGTGGCTCGCCTTTTCAACGGAGTCGAGGTGCATTCCCAGGTGGAATCCGGACTTGGAGATATCGCTTCTGTTGAACGCCGGGCGCTTGATTCTTACGTGCTCGATCTGCAAGTTCGCGTACGCGTTCCGAAAGCCGCGCAGACCATCGCAGAGCTTAGTGAACCGGATCCGTCGTTACCCAAGGTTTTACCCGGGTTGTCGGCGATGTTGCCGACCAGCAAAGTCTCGGACTTCTATTACGGTCTTTATCAGTTGAAGGTCGAATCTTTAGGCCGCGAGCTTGGCCGACTGGAACAGCTCCTGTCGAAACACAATTTCTTCGATTGCAACACCATCTTGGAGCTGACGAACCCCCAGTCCGAGCGCAAAGTGCTGCTCATCCAAAGCGACATGGATGTCAACGCGGACGGTTCCGACGCCGATCGCACATTGGCGGTCGACGGTTCTTCAGCCAATTTCCAGCCCTACACGAGCTACCGTTGGCCAAAGCGGACGGACCAACCGAGCGAATTCTTGGGCGATTGCCAGATCAAGCTAAAGCAGGCGGAAACCGAGCTTTCTCTTAAAACCACGTCGGCAGACCGAAAGAAAGCCTTACGCGAACAGGTCGAAGAGCTGCAGCGGGAAATCGGCGATTTGAAACATTTCAGTTTTCTTATTTCCAAAGCGGACCCTTTCGTGGTGCTGCCCGGTTTTATCCTCCGGCAAGCCAATCACGCGTTTTTACCTAAGCTCGGCGATTATGTGGTGGTCATCTACGGTGACAAATTATACCCGGCACTTTTAGGGGATGTGGGGCCCTCTTATAAGATTGGAGAAGGATCACTGCGCCTGGCGACTCAGTTAGACCCTCGCGCAAACGCGTACAACCGCCCGGCATCAAACCTGAACGTCACTTATTTGGTTTTCCCGGCGACCGCGGATCCGACTCCAGGTCCGCCGGATCTAAAGAAGATGCGAGATCGTTGCGAAACGCTGTTAAACGAGATTGGTGGTACCTCCGGCCAACTATGGGAGTGGGCGGATATTCTTGCAACTCCAACCCCTTCTCCAACGCCGACCGCCAGTCCAACCCCGAGCGCAACCTCTAGCCCAGCCGCGACCAGTTCGGCGTCTGCCTCCGGCAGTCCGACACCGTCGGCGACATCTAGCCCGTCACCGACACCAACTCCCTCGCCTACACCTGTATCGCCGACCCCGAGCCCTTCCCCCAAGCCGACCAAAGGTTCTGCCCATGAAACGCCACACCGGCATCATCATGAGGCAGGGGAAACCAGGGGCGATTAGGTACAGTAGGGATGAGCTCCCGCTCATCCGTGAACGTTCCAGGAGCCGGTTGCTCGTCGGCGCTCGCAGCTATAAATATCGCGCTCCTCACGGAGCTGGACTCGGCTTTTCGCAATTCTCAGCGTAGCTCCATAGGAGCGACATCTTTATAGCAATCCGACAACAAAATCGCGGCCAGCTCCGTAGGAGCGACATCTACATGCGGACGCGGAAGATTAGGTGCGCCGGAGGTTGAGGTTGCTTCAATCGCCGCCCCAAACCTACATTCCATATCGCCGTGATATGCCGCTCCTACGGAGCTTCCCGTCCTTTAGCACTGGCGGCTATAAATATTGCGCTCCTAGCGGAGCTGGGCCCGCCTTTGGCAAATCCAAACGGACGCAATTGATCGGCAGCTGATCCTCTTCCCAACATTACCCCGAAAAACCGATCGACAGATTTATAGTAATTCT
The DNA here is from genome assembly GCA_019237325.1 of Verrucomicrobiota bacterium. GTDB lineage: Bacteria > Verrucomicrobiota > Verrucomicrobiia > Chthoniobacterales > JAFAMB01 > JAFAVN01. The sequence continues at coordinate 6,454 of JAFAHI010000413.1, forward strand.
GTATGTTACATACGCATATGCAGAGTTGTCGATTTGCATTTGCTGTTCATGTGATGGCCGTTCTGGCCAACGAAGACAGATGCGCTTCGTCTGCGAGTTTAGCCGAAACGGTTAACACCAATCCGGTTGTTATCCGACGTTTGTTGATTGATCTCCAGAATGCCGGCTTGATTCGGACTTCGCGGGGTCCGCAAGGGGGTGCGGTATTGGCAAAACCCGCCAAGAGTATTTCGCTTTGGCAGATTCATTCGGCAGTTGAATCACGCGAAATGTTTGGGCAACACCCAAATCCGCCGTCACAAGACTGTCCGGTCGGTCAAGGGATCGCGAAAGTGCTTGGGTATGTCGAGAGACGAGCTAACCGATCGTTCTCACGCGAGCTACAAATGATCTCTTTAGCGGACGTGGTGAGGCGGCTCCATCGCGCTTGAATCGTCAGCAAACTCTAGACTGTTCTACGGGCAATCAGTACCCACCCTAGCCGCCTCACCACGTCCGCTACGTTTTAAGTTTTAGGTTGTAGGTTTTAGGTTTTAAGTTGCCGGGCTACCGGGCGTCTCTCACCGGCTAGGAAGGCAATCTTAAGGGCCGATACTTCGGCGCTTTCGCGCCCAACCTATAACTTAAAACCTAAAACTTTGAACTTATAACCGATTTGATTTGTAATTGATACGATTACATATTCCTGACCAATAAGGGACGTACCATGCTTGTAAAACCTTTTTATTCAGAAACCCTGGCATCTGGAAATAATCACGCGGAGCAACGCGCAACCCAGTTGGACGGTTCCGGCGATGACTCGCTGCTCGACTCGTATTCCGGAACGATCAGCTCGGTAGTCGCCCAGGTCGCTCCGGCCGTCGTCAATATTCGGGTTCAGACCGGACGCCACGGCGAAGGGAATGGAAGCGGATTTTTTATCGCACCCGATGGTTTCATTTTAACCAACAGCCACGTTGTAAACGGAGCGCGAAAGATAGAAGCGACCCTGGCGGATGCCCGCACGTTTTCCGCCAACCTGATCGGTGAAGATCCGGATACCGATCTCGCTGTTCTCCGGATTGGAGCCAGCCAGCTACCTAGTCTCGAGTTTGCCGATTCGAAGAAGCTGCGGGCCGGTCAGATCGCGGTGGCGATCGGGAGCCCATATGGTTTTCAACAAAGTGTCACGGCCGGCGTCGTCAGTGCGCTCGGCCGGTCGATGCGAGCCCAATCGGGCCGGCTCATGGATGATATTCTGCAGACAGATGCCGCGCTTAACCCGGGCAATTCGGGCGGACCACTGGTTAACTCACGCGGCCAGGTAATCGGCGTTAATACGGCGGTGATTCTGCCGGGTCAAGGGCTCTGCTTTGCTATCGCGGCAAATACCGCGCAGCTGGTTGCTGGCTGGCTGATCAAGGACGGCAAGATCCGCCGTAGCTATCTCGGCCTTGCCGGTCAGACGGCGCCCTTACATCCGAGAATCACGCGGTTTCATCGCCTCGACCAAGAATCCGGTGTGTTAATTGCCGGTATTGACCAAGGCGGCCCGGTCGATCTATCTGGTCTCAGGGAAGGCGATATTATTATTTCCTTCAAAGGTAACCCGGTGAGTTCTATCGATGACCTCCACCGCTTCCTGGTGGGCAGCGAAATCGGACAACGATCGGTGCTGACCGTCGTTCGGAGCACAGAAATATTGAATTTCGTGGTGACACCGAGGGAACTGCCGAGTCGAGGGTGACCGATAGGGGCGAAAAACTCGGCATGTCCTTATTCGTCCTCGTCCTCGAATAGGCGGTACTAGTAGGAAACTTTGCCAAGAAGGAGTTAATTGCTCGCGAAGATCAAAATGCAGTTTTGAGAAACGCTCGGAGCAAAAACACCCCCTTTCCGAGGACGAGGACGACGACGAGTACGAGGACGATGGTGATACCGTATTTTCGCCCGGCCTCGCCCTACCAAGTATGGCTCCTAACTCCCCCGCTCGAACTCCTTGAACTTCGTTAACTCCTACCACAGAGTTGGGCCTATGAAGATCTCGATTGGCTCTGATCACGCCGGGTTTCGCTATAAAGAGAAAATTAAAGGAATGCTCAAGGAAATGGGCCATGAGGTTTTAGATTTCGGAACGGATTCCGAGGAACCTTGCGATT
>JAFAHI010000566.1 GCA_019237325.1 Verrucomicrobiota bacterium
GATTAGCGTGACCAGAGGATTAGAAATTTGGCGAAGACGCTGGCCGACGGTTTGATCGGATCCCCAACCGATCAAGGCTTGACCCAAAAGGAGACCGGCCTGGCTGGCGATGAGGATAGCGGGAATTTCGATGACCCCGTGAGGTAACAGCCAGCCAGCCAGGAAGACAGATTGACCGGCCCGAACATAGTCCACGATGACCGCCCCGAGCATCACGCCGTTGTAGAAGACGAGAATAATAGTGCCGATTGCCCAGGTCATCCCGAGGGCTAAGGAAGCCAGCGCTACCCGGGCGTTGTGAGTCATCAGATAAGCGGAAAACGTTGTGTGTTCTCCTTCAAGGTGAGAAGAAGTTGAATGTTCCTCTTCGTGAACTCGGTCGGCGGGATTTCCAAGCAGGTGCGGAAATTCGCCGAGCAAGAGCGACTTTGCCCGTGTGTCGAACGTGATCGCGGCGCCGCCGAACAGTGCGCCGGCCACGGTAAGCAGCAAGGCAAAGCAGAAATAACGTTGATACTGACGAAAGGTCCGGGGGAACGTACTGAAGAGCCAGGTTCGTAGACGAAATCGCTGGTTGCGGGCGCGGTTATCGTTCAGTTCGCTGTAAGCGCGAGCCACTAACGCTTGAAGAAAAGTGATTAAACTCGGCTCCGCGGCAAAAGTGGCAATTCGGACTAGAGCAGAGCTAGTACGTTCATAGAGATAATGGGCTCGCTCTGCATCGGCCAACGTTAGCTTGACGGCCGGATCGTTTTCCATCTTGCGCAACAGCTTATCCAGCTCATCCCAGATCGGGCGTTCGCGCTCGATAAACTTTCGGAGATCCAGAATCATATTCGTTCGGCGTTTGGCGTTCTCCGTTTGGCGCGCGCGGCGCTTATCTTTTTCGGTCGTCGTGGAATTTGAATTTGCGGCCGCGCATGTCGCTCGTATTCAGTTGACGCATCAGGCCTCCGAGGCATTGGCTCGCCCGCAGGCCTAAGGAATTGATCGGTTCGAACTGTTCGATCTGCAGATAGCCGAAATCCGCGGCGTAAAGCAGTTGCCCTCGAGCTTCACCCACGGACCCCTTCGAAACTGACACAAATTGGGAAAACTCCCGGTTGCCGTCACGCTCGAAGCCTTCGGCGAAATTCGAATAAACGGAAATAATCGTTTTCCGTAATTGAGTCACCAGGACAGGATCCCTCGCGAAGACACCTCCGTTCAACGGCACGGCGATTGCCCGAGCAAAATCCCTGCAAAGTTGAAACGCATCGAACTCAGTAAAATCGTTCATTTGAATAACAGTAACATCTAAACATAGTTCCCATGCGTTCTTCATCCGAATGCCCAACGCCGAATGCCAAACGCCAAACGCCAAACGCCGAACACCAAACGGAAATCATAAAAGCTGGCGGCGCTTGGTTGCTAGATACTCGCTAACCACCGTTAAAGTGAAGCTTTGGCCAGAGGCTAATTGAAATAGCACGCCTGCCTGCAGGAGTTGTTTGCGCAGTTCTTGAAGTTTAGCCCAACGCAGATGCCCGGCGATGTTCTCATAGATCTGATCAGTGTGCTCAACTCCCGGGGCGCTGAAAAGTGGTTGTGTGTCCGGGGGCAAAAGCATAATCGCCATCACCAGATGCCGCCGAGCCAAGAAGCGGGCTGCAAGTAAGAAGTTCTCGCCGGTTACTGAGTCATCCAGCGAGGTCAAGAAAATCAGAAGTGAGCGTTTGGTTAATCGGTTGAGTAGAGTTGCTGCGATATCTTCAAAGTCGGGAGCAACCAGCCTGGCCTGAAGATTAATCAAGAGATCGCGGCAATGATTGAAATGGAGAGAACCGCTGCGAGCCCGAGCCATTTGGTCGACTTTGTCGCTGAAGGTGATGAGCCCGAAGAGATCGCCTTGCCGCTCCGCGGTAGCGCCGGCGAGAAGAGTTGCGGCAATGAATTGCTCCAGAATCGTTTGGCTACGGTAGGGATGAGCTCCTGCTCGTCCGGGGGACGGAGAAGGGTCTTGGACATGGCCGGCGCTGGGTTCAAACATCGTCGAGGACGAGGACGATGGAGGGAAGGACGATAAGGAACGGCCGCTGAGGCGCGAAGAATCGATCGCGATATAGACCTCTTGGGATTTTTCTACCTGAAAGACTTTGGTGATTGGTTTGTGACGCTTCGCTGCTGCTTTCCAATGAATAGAATCAAAGCTATCTCCCGGTTCATACTCTCTCAGTTTCTCAAACTCGCGTCCGCGTCCAATCTGTCTCTGCCGATGCACACCGAACCCGCCTCGATCCAGGAAATGAGCGATTTTTCGACCCTCCAAGGCAAGGTCGGGATAAACCCGGAGCTCACTCTTAAGCGGACGTTCTTGACGGAAAACCCAGAACCGCACCGGTGAGATCCAATCGAAAAATAATCGGTTGATCGGGTAGCTGCCGCGATGCTCTGCAACCGCCTTGACCGGAACCGCGAGGTTCAAGATGCCAGCTTCGATTTGCAGCGGGATGCTTGATTGATCGGGCTTCACGATCGGAGGCAGATCGAGAACCAGGCGGATGGCGCCGCTGCGAAGTCCGGTCCCGTTCAGCTTCAGATCGAGCTCGAAATCGCGTCCAGCGGTGACGCGATTCACCGGTGGGATCTGGAACTCGAGTTGCCGGTGTTTTCCTAGACCGAGCAGTAAGTCGACCAAAGTAGCCAGCACGAATACTACGATTGCGAGAACGCAGATTGAGCGCAGGCTGCCCACCACGCCCGCTAAGATCGAGAGCGGCAAAATGATAGCAGCTGCCCACACTACCAGACTGGTCCGCGGCGCGATCATGATGCGTTCGGCGTTCGGAGTTCGGCGTTTGGCGTTCGGCGCTTAGCGTTGAGGCGAAAAGGGTGGGCGTCTATCTGCAACACGCGGGAGCAAGCGAACAGATGGGAGCTATAGGACTTATGGGACTGATATGACTGACTTTCTATGGGTCGCATATTTTTGAAGAACGCCAAACGCCGAACGCCGAACGCCAAACGCATCATCGAGGAACCGGCAGTTTTTCCAGAATATCCTTCACCACCGCATTGGCATCCGAACCTTCAATTTCGAATTCCGGTCGTAGTACTAAACGGTGTTCCAGGACACTTTGGGCGAGCGACCGGATATCGTCCGGGGTGACAAAGTTTCTTCCATCGAGAGCCGCATACACACGACTCGCCAAAATCAGGGACTGGGTGGCGCGCGGTCCCCCGCCGAAAAGAACACTCTCGTGCCGCCGGCTTTCTCTGACGATTTCCACTAGGTACGTGACCAATTCCGGCCGAATCAAAACCTCATTTAACGCGGCCCGGACCCGGGTGAGATCCTGCTCGGAAATAACCGCTTGCACGACTCCGCGCTCCAAAACCGCCTCCGGCGCGTCTGCGGTTAACATGCGCTGAGCTAAAGAGAGCTCTTCCTCTTGCTGAGGCAGAGCCATCCGGATCTTCAGCATGAAACGATCTTTCTGTGCCTCAGGTAAAGGATAGGTACCTTCGAACTCGATCGGGTTCTGGGTGGCAAATACGGTGAAGTTTTCGGCCAATCGATACGTGCTTCGGTCAATCGTCACTTGACGTTCCTGCATGGCCTGTAGGAGAGCCGATTGGGTCTTACTGGGCGCACGGTTGATCTCATCCGCGAGCAAAAACGTGGTAAAAATCGGACCCGGGGCGAAGGTGAATTCGCTTTTTTGAAAGCTGAAAATGTTGGTGCCTAGAATGTCGGAAGGCATCAGGTCTGGAGTGAATTGAATTCGGGCGAACGGGCTTCCCAATATTTGTGCGAGGGTTCTGACCAGCAAAGTCTTAGCAACACCTGGTACACCTTCAATTAAGGCATGTTGATTAGTGAAGATGGCGATCAAGGCGAAGCGAATGGCTTCTTCTTGTCCAATGACGACCTTGGCCGCCTCGGTTCGGGCTCGAGCCAGAACCTCTTTTAGTTCATCGATCGAATCGTTCATAAGTGTTGCAATTTGACGATCTGATTATAGCGCTCCACTTGCGAGGTAGTTGGCGGCAAAGAGTTTATTAGATTTTCCAGGCGAGCCTGTTTTACCTGGTTGGTTGGTCCCTTTTGTTGCCAAATTTGCAGACAGACT
>JAFAHI010000706.1 GCA_019237325.1 Verrucomicrobiota bacterium
AAATCGAAATCGGAGTCTGGACCGGACTGATGGTTTCGAATTGCTACCAACATTTGCTCGGCCGACATCTCCTGGGCCAAAAGACTTTCCAGCGCCTCGATGCTCCGGCGCTTGCTAGCTTCAAGCAGTGCCAGGAAGATGGATTCCTTGCTATCGAAATTGGAGTAGAAAGCTCCTTTCGAGAACCCCGCGTTCTCCGCAATCAGATCGACCGAAGCCTTCTCGTAGCCGCCCTGATTAAATAATTGCTCGGCCGATCGCAGCAGTTTTTCTTTGGTCTCCTGCCGCTTCTCTTCTCGGGTTAATCTCCGCCTGATCGGTCCTGGCACCTTTTAAGCATAACTCCTTAAAAAACCGATTGCAATACGGATACCATATAGTATCTTAATACTTATTGGTACATATAGTGGATTTAGCTTATGCATATTTTTGTTACAGGAGCCACAGGGTTTATCGGTACAGCGGTTGTGAAAGAGTTGCTCTCGTCGGGATACCAAATCACCGGCTTGAGCCGCACCGCCCAGGGAGCAGAAAAGCTCCAAAAGTTGGGTGCCAAAGCGCGAGTGGGTCGACTCGACCAACCTGCGTTGCTTCGGGAAGCGGCTGCAGAATCCGACGGCGTCATCCATTTAGCTTTTATGCACGGGTTAGCTCACATGGATCTGATGACCCGCCTCCGCTTATTCGCCGGAGCGGTGAACGGAGGCATCATGTCGAGCTTCATGCGCATCCTTCATCAAACCGAATCGCGAGCGATTCAGGCATTAGGCTCGGGTTTGGAAGGTACGGGACACCCTCTTATCGTGACCTCAGGCGTCCTTTCGCTGCCATCAGGAAAGATTTCCACCGGGAAGATAACCATAGAACAGATGGCCCAAACCGTTCCTTTTCAGAGACTGCCGCTTTAGGTTTCGTTCCACACGGGGTCCGGGCCTCGGTTATTCGACTTGCTCCGACCGTACATGGTTCCGGCGATCGCGGACTCATTCCGCGCCTCATCAAAGCCGCCCGCAAGAAAGGATCTTCCGTTTATATCGGTGACGGCACCAACCGTTGGCCGGCAGTCCATGTCCGTGACGCAGCCAGACTCTTTCGGCTTGCCCTCGAAAAAGGAACGGCCGGCGCCAAGTATCACGGCGTTGACGAGACCGGCGTTCCCTTCCGCGAGATCGCTTCCAAGATCGCAGCCAAGCTCCAAATTCCCACATCGAGTTGCCCCACCCCAAAATCGGCTAAGCATCTTGGGTTTCTCTCGACCTTCGTGGGGCTCGACAATCCGTTGTCTAGTCAGTGGACTCAGCAAACTCTTGGCTGGAAGCCTACCGGGCCGGCGCTGTTAGCCGATATTGACCAGCCGGATTATTTCAAGATTTAAGGGGTATGGAGAGGGATACCGCTTATGGCAAAGTGAAGAGCTCGACGAGGGTCCTCATGCGCTCTTTCTGCCGGCTGCGGGTATTTGGAAATCGCTTGGTTCTGGTTAGCTCGGCGATACCGTGGAGGCCCGCCCAAAACATTTCCGATATAACCTCCGGCTTCGAGCTCTGCCCCTGAAACAACTCCAGGAATTGGGAAAACGCGAAGCGTAGTTCCGGAGGAGTAGCCGGGTCATCGAATGGTACGCTCAGGCTGAGCGAGAACATCACTTCGTACAGTGCTGGTGAAGACTCGGCGAACTCCAGATAGGCGGCTGCGACCAATTCGACCGTATTTCCATGCTTAACGCGCTTCCGTGCCTTCTCCATGGCCAGGCCCAGCTCCTGGAAACCCTCAATAGCCACCGCGGCAAGAATCCCTTCCCGGCTTCCAAAATGAGCGTACAAAACCGGTTGGCTGTAGGAAATTTCGTCGGCTAGCCGGCGAACGGTTACATTGGACCATCCTTCCAGCTCCGCGATTCGTCGGGCGGCACTGATAATCTGTGCCCGGCGGGCCTGCTTATCCCGTAGTTTTCGTTCCGCAATTCGGTTCCCTGGCGTCGTCGTTGGCGTTGTCATCCATAGGGAATATAGCGTTGCTATAAATTTCTTGCAAACAAATATAGCGTTGCTAGATTTAGTACCTGTAGAAACAGTTTAGGCACAACGCTATATCGCTTCCTCTAGCTGCTCTCATGACCATGAACCATTGGATGTGGCCGGTATCGCTAGCCGGTATTCTCTGCACCGCCGTGGTGTGCGGCACGGACATGTTCTTTTTGACGGTCGGTCGGCCCGCTCTCAGATTGGCTTCAGCATCTGCCGGAACCGAAGTTATGGGGTTTTTTCATATGCTCGGCGACGCGCGCATGCCGGTCTGGGGCGTCCTGGCGATCCTGGCCAACCTCTTGCTGGCCGTGTTAAGCGCGAGTGAGTTGCGCTGGTTCTATTGCGCATCGCTCTTAGCGCTGATTCTGTTCGTCATTGCCTATCTTCGCTTCTCCAAACCGATTAATCAGATTCAAACCAAAGCGGCCAAAGCCGGAGAAAGCCTCAATAATGCTCGAGAGCTACAGGCCTCGTGGGATAGATCGTTAAACATCCGGGTTCCGCTGCTCGTTGTCTCGCTGCTTGCCCAGTGTCTGGTATTGTTAGTCGGTGCGGCGTAAATACGGAAACATCACAGACACAGAAAAATCTCACGCAAAGGTGGAGGAGCGTGATTGGTGATCGGTGAAAGGTGATTGGTGGAAATCTCAACTGCCGACGCAAAGGGAAGCTCCGTAGGAGCGACATATAAGAGCGCGTACCTATAGCCGGCAAACGTTTTATTATAGGGGTAGGGACGACTATTCGGTCGCCCCTCCCTCCGAACCGGACTGGCGGATTTCCCGCATCCGGCTCTCCAGTTGGTGGTTAACTCTAAAAGAGATCGGTCGACGCAGACATGGAATCTT
>JAFAHI010000693.1 GCA_019237325.1 Verrucomicrobiota bacterium
TCGTCCGGGTTTGCTTTCAGGATGCGACTCGCACTCTACTCGCTTGCCTCACGACAGCCCCGGACGAGCGGGAGCTCATCCCTACCGGATCCTTACCGAAAACCAACAGATGGGGAGAACCTGACAAATCCCGGCTAGCTCTGAACCAGTCATCGATGAGAAATGATTGGTGAAAAGCGCTGAAAATGACGAGTCGAGAGCGGGTCCTTTTGCTTGTTGAACGGTGGTCAGCCCGATCACCTGCCGTTGATGCCGATTACCATGATGTTCGTGGCAGACCAGCTTGGTGGTCGGTTCGGATTATCTAAACGGCAGTTGAGACAAGAATCTGCCGAGTCCGCAATTCTCGGATTCATTATGCGGAGTTCCAACCGGATCAAAGTGTTTCAGCAGTATGGAATGCGGCGGATGAGATAGGTAGCAAGATGCCGGAATATCCACGCCAGCCGCAGCGTAATGATTACCCCAAAGAAGGCTCTAAAACGATGAGACGAATACAAGTAGCTGCTGCAGTCATTTTTCTTTTTGCTGTAGTAACAATACTCAGCAATTCGCCATTAAGAGGCGACGATAACAATCGAACCCTGAGTGAAAAAGCTCAAATTGGTTTTAGCATTTCACCCGTTAAACTGAATCTGCAGGACAAAGATCCTGAGTTAGTCGGGTTAGGTAGTTACATCGTCAACGCGCAAGCCGGATGTAATGATTGCCATACTTGCCCTTCGTACGCGGCTGGACACAATCCGTTTCCTCCGCCTTTTGGAGTCTCCGGCAACGGGGAGTTCAACGGTGCAAACTATCTTGCTGGAGGGATCTCTTTCGGCCCTCCCCCGCCGATTGGTGTGGTATCTGCCAATCTCACCCCAGATTCTACGGGCAAACCCGGTGGACTAACGCTAGAAAAGTTCGAGATCGCACTCCGGACCGGTCACGATCCGCTCGATCCAAAATTCGGCCTCTTGGCAGTCATGCCGTGGCCATATTTTCGGCACATGACAAATCGGGATCTCGAAGCGATCTACACTTTCTTGAGTGCGATTCCTTCGGCGACCCCCGGCTCTTGCTCGGGCGCTGGACAATAGGGAAAACTCAGACAACAGACGCAGTCACAATAAATAAAGATCACAAAGGCCAAGGAGACAGAGAACAGCCGCAACCAAAGAGATAGAAATTTTTTGGACAGGAGGGCGCAGAGGTTTCGCAGAGATGAATTCAAACTTCCGGCTCAGGGTCGTGCGCACGCACTCAAATCACGCTCTGCGGACTCCGCGAACTCCTGTTTAAATTTTTTGGTCTGGAGGAACGCTCACGAAAATCGCTGATCTGCTGATGCGTTGCGAGATGAGTCACAGCCATCCGGCATCTGCGTAAATCCGCGTTCATCTGCGGTTCGTTTTTGTGCTTTCTGTGTCTTTTAGCGGCCATTCTCCTCTTTGTGTCTTTGTGTGAGACCCGGTACAGTGTGTTCTTGTGACGGAACGTTTTTTCTTTGCATGCAAAGAGTTTTGATCTTCGTCGACGAATCGAACGTCGTCAGTGCGGTCCGAGCCATGGACCGAAAACTGGACTGGCTAAAACTTCGGGATCATCTCGTGAACGCTGAGCGGGGACGGGCGCTGGTAGAAATGGTGATCTACGCCGGGTTGCCGCCTCCGATGCCCGAATGGCAGATAGAACGCGACAAGAAGAACAAATTCCTACATTGGCTGCGCTCTAACGGATTCCTGGTTGTGACCAAGGAAGGATCTCCCGGGGATGGCAAGCATTACAAAGCAAATGTCGATGTGCTGATGGCCGTCGATGCCATCGAACTTTCGGTAGAGATTTGTCCGGATGTCGTGGTCTTGGTAACCGGCGATGCCGACTTCGCGCACCTAGCACTGCAGCTCCGCCGGCGCGGGATTCGGGTAGAAGCAGCAGCTACCGCGCAGACCATGGGAACTGGATTAAAGGGGGCAGCTAATGAGGTGATCGATCTGGTCCCGTTGTTCGAAACTTTTGAGGTAATGAAGGTCGCGGAATAGGAGTTCTGAAGTTCAGGAGTTGCAGGAGTTCAGGATCTCGCTGGCTCCGGCAATCACGTCTGAACCTACGGCGTTCACTTGCGATGAAAAAACCCAGAGGTCACGTCTAAACAACACAACAATTACAATACGGAAAGATCACAAGACCTCGACCTGAGCTCAGCCGAACGGTCACTAAGACAAAGGTTCTTACACAAGAACGAAGGCAACGAAGGGTAAGACCTGAATTCTAGTCGGTAGGCGGATCTGCGTGTTCTTTATTAATTTTTGGAAGACGCTCCCTCTTTGTGGCCTTTGTGATCTTTCCGTATTGTGAAGCTTGTTAGTGCTCGCTAAAAAAAGAGGTGGTTTTGCACGAAGCAAAACCACCTATAAGACTATTTGAGGTTAAATGTTAAATTTAGGTCGCGCTAATCACTCTCCACTTTGCCTTTGTCCACTTTAATTCTGCGGCCGGTCTGATGGTCGAGATAAATTTCCTTATCCCCTTTTTTCTCGAGCAATTCGAAACGGCTCGGATATTGTTGGATAACGTCGGTCGTAATGACCGCTGTTGGAACTTCAGTGGTGGTCGTCGTAGTTTCCTGGACTGTGGATGCCGGCGCCTGGACGATCACTCCAGTCGGCTGTACATACACCACCTGCTGGCCGGTATCGGTCATCACAGTGACTGCATATACTCCTCCAGTATCCTGGACGACGCGTACAACCCTACTTGGGGAAGTTATTCTAGTCTCTTTTATCACGGAGGTTTGGACCGCCGGGGGCAGCGTAGTGAACCGAAGCTCGTCAGCTTTAGCAAGAGCAGCGAGCGATACACTTACCCCGGCAACGGCGATAAGAAGGGTTAGATTTTTCATTAAAAGTCCTTTCTTTTCGTTCAAGGATCTCGCGCCAGGTTTGGGCCAGGTACAAGTTATCCCTCTTCCTTGTTCGGGTTTGGAGTGGCCAGTGGATGCACCACAAACGGCTCCCCTTAGGGCGATTCCTCTAGACGTTAGGGCGTAGGAGAGGCCTTGCCTTTTCTTTCGTTTTCTCCTGGGATCGCGCCTCCTGCTGATCACCTGGAGTTCGATTGATTTCTTGCTTCTCTTTCTGGCCCTGATTCTCGTTCATATCCCCTTGACCAAGAGTCTTTTCCTGAGCTTTCGATGGGAAAAAGTCACCACGGGATCGCGTCGATTTCACATTGCTCCCGTCGATCGCGCGATTGTTTCCGGGCTACGAAAAGCTGAATATTCCCATCAAGAGCAGAAGGGCAGAAATGCCCGAAAGTACAATGAGTGCGTCCATCCCTACCGAAACAAGATTACCTTAATGGTATTCTAACCTTATTGATCTCTTTTCAGGGCGTGAACCAGAGCGACGGTCAAAACGACAACCATAATAAGCCAGGGGAGAAGCAGTACCGACACAGTTTGTTCTTCGGTTAGTTTGTATTCGCTTTTATTTCGTATCGCAACGTACCGTAGGTCTTATGGATGCCCGTACGGCAATCCAGAAAGGAACCACGTGACGTTTACCGTGGTCTGTGGAGCGTGCCTCGCTTGCGAGGCCGAAGGGGTCGTCACCAGCGGAGCGTTGTTCGGACCTCAGGAACAGCCGCGAAAAGGCGCAAAGAACGCAAAAAGGGAGCACGAATGGACGCGAACACAAAACAGACCGCGGATGAACCCAGATTTGCGCAGATAGGGACAGGTGCGTGATCGGTGAAAAGTGAAAAGAGCGGAGTCTAGTAGAGCCGCGTCGCGGCGAAATATTTATAGCTCTAGGTAGGCGTCCAAAAAGTGCGTTCCGCGCTGTAAGCGTAGCAGAATCGGGTGGCCACCCCTATCGGCCTCGCAAGCGAGGCAGCGCTCCACGGGTGTCGCAGCTACACGCCTTTCACCCTTCGCCTATCCCTATCCGCGTACATCTGCGTTCATCTGCGGTTCGTATTTTCTTGGCGTCTATTCGC
>JAFAHI010000021.1 GCA_019237325.1 Verrucomicrobiota bacterium
GGTCTGTAATCGCAAATCCACTCAGGCCTTTAGCGCGAGCGGCCTCGATGAGTTGTTCGGGACTACTCACGCCGTCTCCGGAAAAAAACGAGTGGCAATGCAGGTCAATCTTCAGAGGCATGCGGCGATTAAGTAAGCTGGAAACCAAAAGTGTGCTACACCTAAGAGATGACGCAAGCGCAAGCAGCTCGAGCTCAAGCAGACGTACCGAGATCGACTCATCGCTCTTCCGTTGCGTTTAAGGAATGGGCCCTTGTCTGTGCTTCAATGCTCCGCGGTGAGACCAGCCTCATCTTTCGAAAAGGTGGTGTCGCCGAAGGACGTGAGGGATTCCGGTTCCAGCACGAACGCTTCTTTCTTTTTCCTACTTTTTTTCATGAACAGGCCGATCGTCTGCGAATTGATGTCCCCAGCGTTGAGCCAGAGCCGAACCTGGTGAGTTTTTCCGCTTACGTTCATGTGGAGTTCACGCGTTGGATCGAAGATTTGAGCCTGTTGCAACCACTTTCCGATCTTCACATTCTGAAGCCGGAGGTGTTGGAACAGCGATTCGCCTACGATGACCCCAAGGGTCTCCACCTTGCTGTGATCCGGGTATTTGGTGTCATACCAGTGTGGAGTCTGGCGCTCCAGAAATCATTTGGAGGTTGTCGCTCCTGGGTCGAGCTGCCGGAAGCGCCGGCTGAGCTTCGGTTTACTCCCGTTATCGACGACAGCGAACACGCCTCACGTGTGCAGCGAGTCTGCGCTGCTCTCGGCTAGAGGTAAGAGGTCGCCAGAGTGCCCGGTGGTACCCGAACTGGACCTGCAGGCTCATGTTCCTCATAGGTCCTATTGGTCCCATAAGTCCTATTCGGGTTAGCTCGCACGTGTACAGTCAGCCCTGACGCGTGTTCGTCCCCAGCGGCTTCGCCGGCGTTCCTACAGCTCCACGAGCTGGATCCGATTCATCGTCGACGCCAGCCGGTTCTGAACGCGCTTGATCTCGGGGGAACTGGCATATTTGGTCAGGTCGCTCTTTAAGGCATCGAACGTGCCCTTAGATTCTTGGATCTTTTTCCTGAGATCCGTCATGAAGTCTTCGATGTTCTTCTTCGCATCGGCGTCATTGTCCATGCTCTTGATAACATCCGATCCCTGATATTTCTCTCGCACTGAATTGTACTCATCAACGAACCGATTAGCCTCGTCGCAAAACTTGTCTGCGGCCTTCACCACATCTCCATCACTCTTGGCGTTTTTGATGGAATTCTCCAGAGCCTGCATGGCGTTTACGTAGATGTCCCAAGGCTTTTTGTAGGCGTCTAGAGCGGCTTTCTGGTCCGCGTCTAAGGCGTACCCAGATCGCTGCATGACTAGAAGCACGAGACCGGCTGAAAGAATAAACTTCAGAAGACTTTGCATAGACAATTAGGCAGCTAGAGATCGAAAAGTGAGGGAGAGGTTACTTCAGATCAAACAAATTTTGCGTGTCGTTATTTTGCCCTGTGCACCAGGAGCAAGTAATTCGCAACCACCGCCAGGGTGGACGAACTAGTCACCTCGTCACCGGAACGTGCCCAGAATTGAGTCGATGATCCGCCGTCCAGATTGAGCGCGGAAACGACCGACGCGCGGCCCAGCAGATCCGGCACCGCCAATATCTGACCCATTTCCGCCAGGGTTACGGACCGGCATATGCCAAACCCCCAGACCGAATTGCCGGCGGTGAAAACGAATGTGCGCGGAGCGCTCCGCTGGTTATTGAGTCCGGTCACAGCTCTGCCGTCTTCCAGGAGGAAAGGGCCGCACTGAATGGCCTGGGTTACATTTTTTATCCGAGCGAAGCGCGAGCTCCGGATCAAGCCGGGTTTTCCGTCCCGCACGTAAAATACACCGGACAGGAGTTTTACCGTATCAAGCTTGTGGATGGTTCGGTCATCGCTGATCAACAATCCAACTGGGGTCCCGTCAGCTTGAAAATATCCGCCGTTGACTCCTGCCACCGCATCCGTAGAGCCAGCTGCATCCGCGACTGATGGGTAGCGCCACTCATTATTACTGACGACACGGATCCCGAACGTATTGGGATGAAAAACGATGAGAATAAGGTTCGCAGTCGCGGCGCCGTCTGTGACTTTCACTCTGAAAGGGACGCCCTCCCCTGGCTCAGAAGGTTGCTGGTCTAGTATGCGCCATTCGGCCAACAAACTTGCTGGCAGAAAACAGAGGAGTGCGCAGAACCATCGCATGCCGGGCACTTGTAGCCGGACCTAATGCCACGGTCCAGTCTGAAGCTTCCGCAGTATCAAATCGCTCTCGTACTCGCGGGTCTCTTGGGTAAGGTCCAAAGCGGCTCCCCTCCAGACGGTGTGGAATGGCGCATCGACTGGACGCGGCAAATTTTCGACGACGACGACGAGTACGAGGACGATATGGTACCGCGGAGCGCCAACCGCTAACCGCTAACCCTTAACCCCTGTCGCGAAAACGGTTTGGAAATAGGGGCTCTCTGTCTCTCGGGATACGATGCGAACATCGGTCTCGACAAACTTTGCTTCCTTTAGAAAGCGCAGCAATTCCACTTCGCTGAACCCTAGCCAAACATCCGCGTAGAGGTCTCTAGCCTGCTCAAAGCCATGAGCGAGCAAATCGAGGATCAATATCCGGCCCGACTTGCGCAGAATCCGGTGAGCGGCCTGGACTGCCCGGAGAGGGTCAATCGCGTGGTGCAGGGCCTGACTCAGAATAACCAGATCGACGCTGCCGGGATCAATCGGCGGGCTTTGAATGTCCCCTAATCGAAACTCCAAATTCTCGAGGCCATGCTCCTCCGCTAACTGAGAGCCGAATTCGACCATTTTCTCCGAGAGATCGACGGCAATTACCCGCTTGGCTCGACGCGCCAGCAACTGGGCTAACGTGCCTTCTCCTGCTCCCAGGTCAGCAATCTCCACCTCCGGGATCAAGGTCAATAACAGGTGCGACAATGCTTGCCACGAGCGCCCTGGACAATAACTGCGCCCGAACTTGCCCGCCAGACGATTGAAATATTCACGAGACCGGTCGTGGCGCCGGGCCAATACGTGGGCTCGGGTGCGTTCATCTGCTTGCGCTTCCGGCAAATCTTTAATCGCCAATGACACCAGACGCTTCAGGTCGTCGACTGGAATCGAGCCGTTTGACCCCCAGGCATAATAAATATTTTTGCCAACGCGGCGGTCCTGGACCAGGCCGGCTCGCTTCAACTGAGCGAGATGCGTCGAGATACGTGACTGCCCCATACCGAGTACTTCTTGAATCTCGGCCACGGACATTTCATCGGGCTCGATCAGGTGAAGTAATCGGGCTCGAACTGGGTCCGAAAGGACTTTAAGAGAATTCAGCGTTGACGACATCTGATACCGGGATATATCAGGATATCATGATTGGTCAATATACACCAGTCCTGCTCGCTCTAAACTGCTTGGGGATTCAATCGTAGTAATCAAGGCTATGGCGCACCGATATATCTTTTCCTCGGAATCCGTGACCGAAGGTCATCCGGACAAAGTC